>NZ_CEVIVC010000066.1:9385-14086 GCF_982290645.1 Protofrankia sp. CiP1_Cm_nod4 | reverse complement strand
ATCGCCGCCGGCGGCCTCACCGGGTACGCGCTGCGGTTCGACGGCACCGTCCGGGCCTGGGGACTGAACAACTTCGGCCAGCTGGGCAACGGCAGTGCGGCCTTCTACAGCCCGATACCCGTCCCGGTCTCCGGCCTCACCGGCGTCAGCGCCATCGCCGCCGGCGACTTCGCCGGGTATGCGGTGGTCGGCCGGTGGGACCGCTGACCGAACCGGATAATCAGATCACGGATACGGAGACACGAAACAGCTGACCGTCGGGGCGGCATGACACAGCCCCCACGTCCGTTGAGGCTGAGGCGACAACTTTGTCGCCTCAGCCTCTTTTTATCGCTTTATCGCTTTATCGCTTTATCGCTTCAGCCTCGACCGCACCCGGAAAGCCGGCGCCGGAGAGCAGATGCAAGACCGGGACCAGGTCCAGGTCCCCACGGCGTCGGAAGCCGGACACTCCTGACCCTGGCCGCGCCGGACGGTCGACGCTGTCAGATACCACCGGAGCAAACGGACAGCACCGGAACAGGCAGTCCGGGCCCGGCCACGGGCCTACACACAGGAGCGGGACGTTGAGAATCGGAGAGGAACGCGATATGGCGACAGCGACCGCCACATTCGCCACGCTCACCGCCGACCTCCCGGCCGGCAGGCGCGTAGTGGCACGGCGGGCAACGGCGCGGTACGCGACCACCGGGCGCGTGGCCCGGGTTCCGGCCGGACCGGTGGTCGCTGCTGGTTCGTCGTACCGGACGGGGCCACGGTGACGTTCTTCGGCGCCTACCTGGCGCTCCTGCTGATCCTGCTGATCGTCATCATCGGTGCACGGGTCGTCCTGTCGCGTTCCCATGACGTACCGCCCGTGGACCCGCGCAGCCTCCCCCTCGACGATCTCGGCTTCCTCGCCGGCGGGGCGAGGCGGGCGGTCGAGGCGGCGGTCGTCGCCCTGCATGACGAGGGCCGGGTCGCCCCGGGCAGCCGGCGCTCCGTACTCGTCGCGGCCGGCCCTCCACCGGAGGGCGGGCATCCCATCACTCGTACGGTGTATGACGTCATCGCCACGGCGGGTGAGATGCGGCTCGCCCACGTCCAGCGGGCCGTCGCGGGCAGCCCGGCCGCACAGGCCACCCGCGCCGGATTACAGGCGGCACGCCTGGTGCCGTCCGCGGAACAGGCCCGCAGGCTCCGACGGTTACGCCGAACTTTTCTGATCATGGTGGTCCTGGGTGTGGCCGGCATCCCGTTCGCCGTCGTGGCCGGTGACCTCGGTGCCTTCTTCTACCTGCCGGCGGCGTTCATGATGTCCATGGCCGCCATCGCGGTGACGATCGTCCCGCGGACCACGCACGCCGGGCGCCGGCTCCTGCGGGACGCCCGTACGCTCGCGCGGAGTCTGGGCCTGGGCGGAATTCCCGGGCAGCGTGGGGTCGCCGTGGCGCTGTTCGGCCCGGTCGTGCTGTGGCGGACCGACCCCCTGCTCGCCCGGCAGCTCGGCCTGCCGTTCGTCGCCACCTCCTCCGGGAGTTCGCACAGCTCCTCCTCGGACGGCGGGTCCTCCTCGGACAGTGGGTCGTCGTGTGGCGGTAGCTCCTCCTGCGGTGGTGGCGGTAGCGGATGCGGCGGCGGAGGGGGATGCGGTGGCGGCGGCAGCGGGTGTGGCGGCGGCGGAGGATGCGGTGGCGGCGGATGCGGCGGATGATCATTTCTGGACGGGCCAGCGGCACGTTGCCGCGAGGGCTGGGGATCGGCTGGCGGCCGGAACTCGCCGCGTTCATCACCGAACGGAAGGATCTGGGGTTCGTCGAAGTAATAGCCGAGACCCTGCACACCCACGGCCCACTGCCAGCCGGCCTCGACGAGCTGGTCGAACGTGGCATGCCGGTGGTGCCGCACGGCGTCGGCCTCGGGCTCGGCGGCACCGAACCGCTCCAGCCGGCACGAGTGGCGCACCTGGCCGCCGTCGCCGAACGGGTGCGAGCACCCCTGGTGAGCGAACATGTCGCCTTCGTACGGGCCGGCGGCCTCGAAGCCGGCCACCTGCTGCCGGTCCCACGCACCCGCGAGGCCATGGACGTGCTGGCCGCGAACGTGCGGGCGCTGTCCGCCGAGCTTGCGGTACCACTCGCTCTGGAGCATCCGGCCGCTCTGCTGCGCTGGCCCGAGGCGGACTTCGACGAGGCCGGCTTCCTCACCGAGCTGGCCGAGCGCACCGGCGCGCTGCTCCTGCTCGACCTCGCCAACCTGCGCGCCGACCAGATCAACCACGGGGTCGACCCACACCGCTTCCTTGACGCGCTGCCGTGGGAGCGCGTCGCCTACATCCATGTGGCCGGTGGGACGGTACGCGGCGGGCTCTACCACGACACCCACACCCACCCCGTCACCCGTGAGGTCCTCGACCTGATACATGCGGTAGCCGACCGCTGGGCAGACCGGAACCCACCCCCGCCGGACCCGGCCCGGAACCCGGAGCTGGGACCACAGTCGCAGCCACAGCCGCAGAAAACGAACGAGCACCATGTTGATCATTCGGGATATTCCGGATGCTCCGACCGGCACAACCGTTCCAGCCACGCGGCCACGGGCTTCGGCAGAATACCGGCGATCATGCTTGAACGCGACGGCCGCTACCCGTCCGTGTGGGAGCTCACCGGCGAGCTGAACACCATTGCCGCCGCGGCCGGCCACAATTCCGGACCGAACGCAAATACCAGCCCAAGCAGAAACACCAGGCCGGCCAGAAATGTCAGCCTGGTCGGCAATACCAGACCAGCCGGAAACAGCAGACCGGACGGCGGGACAGAACCGGGCAGGAATACCCGCACAGGTGGCAGCCCCAGCCCAGACGGCATCGATGCCAGGCCAGACAGCGGTGCCGAGCGGGACGGTGATACCCGGGACGGTGGTACTGCGGGTGGGCTGCGGCAGACACAGGGCGAGCTCGTCCGTGCGCTGGTTGGCGGTGGGCCGGCCCCCGCCGGATTCGGCCACGGGCGGGTCGCGTCGACCAGGGCCGCGCTGCTGCGCAAACGCGCGGACGCGGCCGCCCGGGCCTGGCCGGCGCTGTCCTGCCTGCCCGACTTCCGCGTCAGGTTCGCCGCGTTCGCGGACGGCCGCCCACCCGCCGGGGCGTACGCCGACGGGGTGGCCTTCGCCCGCGCTGTCCGGAGTGATCTCGACCGCGAGGCGCGGGCCGAGCAGCTGCTGGCAGCGCTGGCACGCCGACGGCTGGCAGTCGCCATGGACCGGCGCGGCAGCGGGCGTCCGCTCGTCGCGGTACGAGTGCCGTTCGTAGGAACCCGTGTCCTCGGCCTCGACCGCGAGGACGACTGACACCGCGGCGGCCGACACCGCGAAGACGGCCAGCACGGTGAGGGCTGCTGACCCGGCGAGGGCCCCGGCCCCGGTCGAAACGTCGAACCGGGGCCGGCCAGCTCAGGGTCGGGATCTGCCGGAACCAGGCCGGTCGAAACCAGGTCAGGTGCGTAGGACGGCGCCGGTCAGCCGGGTGGCCTCGGCGATCGCCACGTCCCGCGCCGCGTTGGCCTCCTGGGCGGTCAGCGTCCGGTCCACCGCCCGCAGCCGCAGGCCGAACGCGAGTGACCGCTTCCCCTCACCTATCTGGGATCCCTCGTAGACGTCGAAGAGGGTCAGCGCTTCCAGCAGGTCACCGGCGCCACGGCGCAACGCCTCGGTGACGCGCGCCACCGGCACGCCGGCCTCGACGACCAGCGCGATGTCACGGTCGGCCGGCGGGTAGGTGGACACTGCCGGGGCGGTGACCGGCGGGCGCGCCAACGCGATCTCGATCACCGTGTCGAGATCGAGCTCCATGGCGCAGGCCCGGGCCGGCAGCCCGTACGCCGCGATCACGCGCGGGTGCAGTTCCCCGGCGTACCCGACCACCTGGCCGTCCGCCGACAGGCGCGCGCACCGGCCCGGATGCCACGGGGTCAGCGCGTCCGCCGTCACGGTCAGGTCCACACCGGTGGCCGCCGCGACGGTGTGCGCCGCGTCGATGGCGTCCTGCCAGGTCGCCGGCTGTCCCGGGCCCCACCAGCCGGCCGGCTCGCGACGGCCGGTCAGGACGACGGCCACCAGCCTGGGCTGTTCGGGCAGGACAGCGTTGAGCGCGGCGATCTCGGCGTCGTCGGGCCGGCGGTCGACCGCCGGAGTCGGCGGGGTGGCGGCCGTGGCCGTGGCGCGGAAGACCAGGCCGGTCTCGAACAGGGCCAGGTCGGCCTGCCCCCGGCCGATGTTGCGGATGGCCGCGGCGAACAGCCCCGGCAGCAGGGTGGTGCGCAGGTTGGCGGCGTCCTCGGCGATCGGGTTGGCGATCCGGACCACCGCCGCCCGGGTGTCGTCGCTGGTGAGCCCGAGCCGGTCCGGGGTGTCGTCCCCGACGAACGGGACGGTCAGGACCTCCACGTAGCCCTGGTGGGCGAGGGCGGTACCGACCGCCCGGCGTATCCGCTGGCCCCGGGTGAGGCCGCGGCCCGCGGGCAGCCGCGGGAGGGTCACCGGGATCGTGTCGTACCCCTCCAGGCGGATGACCTCCTCGACCAGGTCGGCGGGCCGGGTCAGGTCGGGACGCCAGGACGGCGGGACGACCAGCAACGCGCCGTCACCGACACTGTCGCCGTCGGCCCCGGCGGGGGCAACGGCGTCGGCAATGGCCTCGGTGCCATCGCCGACACCATCACCGGT
>NZ_CEVIVC010000066.1:0-8991 GCF_982290645.1 Protofrankia sp. CiP1_Cm_nod4 | reverse complement strand
GACGCGGCGCCGGACGGTGATCGATGTCGGTCACCCCGGCCTCGGCGGTGGCGCCGGCGAGCTCGGTGAGCAGGCGCAGAGCGGCGTGGGCCGCCGCCGGCGCGAGCGCCGGGTCGACGCCGCGCTCGAACCGGCGGGACGCCTCGGACCCGAGCTGGTGGCGCCGGGCCGTGCGGGCCACCGCGACCGGGTCGAAGTGGGCCGCCTCGATGAGGATCTCGGTGGTGTCGGCGGAGATCTCGGTGGAGGCACCGCCCATGACCCCGGCGAGCGCCACCGGCCCGGAGCCGTCGGCGATGACCAGGTCCTCCGGGTCGAGTTCACGCTTGACGCCGTCGAGGGTGACCAGCCGCTCCCCCTCGCGGGCGCGGCGCACCACGATCGGCCCGGACAGTTTCGCCCGGTCGAAGGCGTGCAGCGGCTGCCCCAGTCCCAGCATGATCAGGTTCGTGACGTCGACCGGTACCGAGATGGGCCGCATGCCCGACAGGGCGAGCCGCCGGGCCAGCCGCAGCGGTGTCACCGCGTCCGGCCGGACCCCGGTGACGACCCGGGCGACATAGCGGCTGCAGGCGGCGGTGTCCTCCACCACGACCGGATACCCTGCCGCGTCCTGTCCAGCTCCGGTCTGTCCAGCTCCGGTCTGTCCAGCTCCGGCCTGTCCGGACGCGGTTTGGCCGGACGCGGTTTGCTCCGGCACCGCGCGCTCGCGATCATCGCCGCGGCCCGCGGGCACGGGCACAGAGGCAGCCTCGGCGGGGTCGTCGAAGGGCAGCCCGAACGCGGCCGCCGCCTCCCGGGCGATCCCGCGCACGGACAGGCCGTAGCCGCGGTCCGGGGTGACGGCGATGTCCAGCACGTCGTCGGCGAGGTCCAGCAGCTCGGCGACGTCGGTCCCCACCGGGGTGTCGGGCGGCAGGACGAGGATCCCGCCATGGTCGTCGCCGATGCCCAGCTCGCTGGCCGAGCAGATCATCCCCTCGCTGAGCTGTCCGTAGGTCCTGCGGGCGGTGATGGTGAAACCACCGGGCAGCACCGCGCCGGGCAGGGCGACAGCCACCCGGTCACCGACGGCGAAGTTGAACGCGCCGCAGATCACCCCTCGGGTGGCGGCCTCAGCCACCCGGACCTGCACCCAGCGCACATCCTTCTTCTTCGTCCGGACGATTTCGATCGAGACCACCTCGCCGACGACGACGCCGGCAAGGTCATGCCCGACCGGCTCGACGGCCTCCACCTCGAAACCGGCCCGGATGAGCGCGTCGGCTACCGCCTTCGCCGGCGGCAGGGCCGGGACGGCCTCCCGCAGCCACGACATCACGATCTTCATGGTC
Organism: Protofrankia sp. CiP1_Cm_nod4; assembly: GCF_982290645.1. Classification (NCBI taxonomy): domain Bacteria; kingdom Bacillati; phylum Actinomycetota; class Actinomycetes; order Frankiales; family Frankiaceae; genus Protofrankia; species Protofrankia sp. CiP1_Cm_nod4. Next base: position 7,657 of record NZ_CEVIVC010000066.1, on the reverse strand, counting down.
AGTTCCCCGTCCCGAACGAGAGGCCGAAGCGGACGTCCCCGTCGACGAAGTCCCGGATCTCGTGGACGTCGTGGCGGATCATCGCGGCGCGTTCCAGGCCCATCCCGAACGCGAACCCGCTGTAGCGGGCCGGGTCGACCCCGCAGGCGACCAGCACGTTCGGGTCGACCATCCCGCAGCCCCCGACCTCGATCCAGCCCTCGTCCGAGCACACCCGGCACGGCTGGCGGGCCGGCTCGCCCCGGCAGGCGAAGCAGGCGACGTCGAGCTCGGCCGACGGCTCGGTGAACGGGAAGTAGGACGGCCGCAGCCGGGTGGCCAGCCCCGAGCCGAACAGCGCCTGGGCGAAGACCTCCAGCGTCCCGCGCAGGTCGGCCATGGTGATGCCCTCGTCCACCGCCAGGCCCTCGAGCTGGCCGAACACCGGCGAATGCGTGGCGTCGACCGCGTCGTTACGGTACGTCCGCCCCGGGCAGACCACGTACACCGGCAGCGGACGGGACAGCAGGGTGCGGATCTGCACCGGTGAGGTGTGCGTGCGCAGCAGCAGCCCGCTGCCCACCGGGTCGACGTAGAGGGTGTCGTGCGAGCTGCGGGCCGGATGGTCCGGGCCGAGGTTCAGCGCCTCGAAGTTGAACCAGTCGTGCTCGGCTTCCGGCCCCTCGGCCACCTCGTAGCCCATCGCCACGAACACGTCCACCAGATGGTCGGACAGGGCGGACAGCGGATGGCGGGCCCCGAGCGGCCGGCGGGTGCCGGGCAGGGTGACGTCGACGCGCTCCTCGACGAGGACGCGGGCGTCCCGCTCGGCGGTCAGCTCGGCCAGCCGGGCCTCGTAGGCCGCGCGGATCGCCGCGGTGGCGGCGTTGTGCCGGCGGCCGGCCTCGGCCCGTTCGGGCGGGGGCAGTGCGCCGAGCGCGCGGCGGGCGAGCGCCAGGGGTGCGCCCCGGCCGTCGAGGTGCAGGGTCCGCAGCGCGGCGAGCTCGTCGAGGTCGCCCGCGGTGGCGATCGCGGCGGACGCCTGGAGGCGCACCTGCTCGAGGCGGTCGGGGCCGAGCGCGCCGGGATCCACCGACGCCGGGTCGCCACGCTGCGAGCTGGGACGCTGCGAGCCGGGACGTGGATCGGGACGGTCCGGCTCCGTACGCTCCGAGGCAGCACGGTCCGGAACAGCGCTGTTCGAGGCAGCACTGCCTGGTTCGGGACGGTCCGCGCTCGGACGTACCGGACCGGCGTGCTCCGGACCGGTACGTCTGGAGCTGGGGTCGCCGCCGGCGCTCGCTGCCGAGGGGTCGGGCACGTCCGACCGGTGCGGGTCGGCGCTCTGTGTGGACGGGGGCACGCTGGTCATCCTCGTTGATGGTGTTGCTCGTCGATGGCGGTTGTCCGCCGGCGGTGTGTTCTGCGTCTGTGTCTATGTCAGGTGTGTCTATGTCAGGTGTGCCTGTGTCACGTATGTCCGTGTCACGTCTGTTGTGTCCGGGTCCGGGGCTGCCGGTGGTGCCGGTTGGGGCCCGCACCGGTTCCCCGCCACGGTATGGGAAGTCCGCACGCGGCGGGCAGGCCGCCAGCCTGATCCAGGTTTGATCCAGGCTGGTCGTCAGGCCGATGCCCCCTGGCCGGGTGGGCTCGGCACGGCCGGGGCCCCGGCCGGGGCGCCCGCCGGGTGGTTACCGCTCCTCGCGTCGGGTCGGACGACCGTCCGCCCGTATCGGGCCGTCCCCGCCGCCGGGTCTGGCAACGGACCGGACGGGCCGGCGGGCGGGCGGGGACGGTCAGGCGAAGACCGGTGCCCCGGCGGGCACCACGAATCGGAACTCCGCGCCGCCGCCGGGCGCCCGGCCGACCGTGATGCTCCCGCCGTGGGCCTCGATGAGCGCCCGGGCGATGTAGAGCCCGAGGCCGGTGCCGTTCCCGCGGGTGGCCCCGCGCCAGAACTTCGTGAAGACCCGGGAGGCGCTCGCCTCGGGCACGCCCTCGCCCTCGTCGGCCACGCTGACCTCGGCGCCGCCCGGGGTGCCGCGCATGACGATGGTGACGGTGCCGGCGCCGTGCCGCAGAGCGTTGTCCACCAGGTTGTGCAGCACCTGCTCGATCTTGTCGGAGTCGAGCCACATCTCGGGCAGCTCGCCCTCGGTGCGGACCACGAACCGGTCGTGGGTGGCCTCACCCGCCGCGATCTTGCCGTCGACGACCCGGCGCAGGGTCTGCCCGAGGTCCACGATCTGCTTGCGCATCTGGATCCGGCCGGAGTCGATCCGCGAGACGTCGAGCACCTCCGCGAGCAGCCGGGTCACCCGGTCCGCGTCGGTGTTGACGGTGTTGAGCATCAGCTTCTTCTGTTCTTCGGTGAAACGGTCCCACTTCGCCAGCAGGGTGGCGGTGAAGCCCTTGACGCTCGTCAGCGGCGAGCGCAGCTCGTGGGCGACGGTCGAGACCAGGTCGGCGCGGTTGCGTTCCATCCGCTCCCGGCTGGCCGTGTCCCGCAGGGACAGCGAGACGTGCGCCAGCTGCCCGTCCACCCGGACGTAACGAACAGTGACGTTGAGGTCGCGTTCGTCACCCGGGCGGGCCAGGGTGAGACGGCGTTCGGGCTGGCCGGTCACCCTCGGCAGGCCGCGGGTGACCCGCGAGCACTCCCACCAGTCGTTGCCCCGCTCGTCCAGCAGCGGCAGGACGTCGATGAGATGCCGGCCCGGGGCCACGGTCGCGGGCACACCGGTGATCCTGGCGGCGGCCGCGTTGAACACCTCGATCCGGCCCTCGCGGTCCAGGATCACGATTCCGTCCGGCAGGTCGTCCCAGTTCATCGGCAGCGTGGGTGGTGGCTGGGCGGTGGCGGCCTCGCGGCGGCCCACCCCGTCCGCCCGCGGGCCGGGGGCGGACAGCGCATCCCCGTCGACCTCTGGCCTGCGGGCCTGGTCGGGAGCCGACGTGACCGTGTGCGTCACAGCCGTTCACCTCCCCCGACGCCTGCCGCGCCGGATCCGAGCCTCGCCTGTGCGCGCGCTGACGCGTACAGGCAGATCGCCGTGGCCACCGCAAGATTCAGCGACTCGGCCTGACCGTACACCGGTACTCGAAGTACCGCGTCCGCGGACACTACGGTAGCGCGCGGCAAACCTCGTGCCTCGTTACCGAACAGCCATCCGGTGGGTGTGTCCAGCTCCCCCGCGTCCTGCGCGGTGTCGATGTCCCGCGGGGCGGAGGGAGTGGTCGCCACGATACGGCAACCACGTGCCCTGACCTGCCCGATGGCCTCGGCCACGCCGATGTCGGTGACGACCGGCAGGTGGAAGACGCTGCCCGCGGACGCGCGGACCGCCTTCCCGCCGAACGGGTCCACCGACGAGCCGGCGAAGACCACCGCGTCCGCGCCGGCGGCGTCCGCCGACCGCACGATCGTCCCCGCGTTGCCCGGGTCCTGGGTGTCGACGCAGATCGCCACGAGCCGGGGCGCGGCGAGGTCGGCGATGCGGTGGCGCGGCTGCTCGGCCAGGGCGACCACCCCCTGCGGGGTCACGGTCTCCGACAGGGACGCCACCGCCTCGTCCGAGACGACCCGCACCGGTACGCTCGCCGCGCCGACGAGCTCCCCGTAGCGGCCGGCCGCGGACGAGCCGACGAATATCTCCCGCAGCGCCCCGACGGCGAGCCCGGCGGCGACCGCCTGCGGTCCTTCGACCAGGAACTCTCCCCGGGCACGCCGGACCGCCGGACGGCGCAGGCGCCGCGCGGCGAGCACCCGCGCCGAACGCGGGCCAGCGGGCGGGTCCGAAGCCACCGAGGGACGCGGAACCGAGGGGCGCGGGAGAAAGCTGTCCGGCAGCCCCCTCAGGCCGCCTGGGGCTGCTGCGGGGCCGCCGACAGGGCGGCTCGCGCCACTTCGACCAGCGCGGTGAACGCCGCCGGGTCCGTCACCGCGAGGTCGGAGAGGATCTTGCGGTCCACCTCCACGCCGGCCAGGCGCAGCCCCTGGACGAACCGGTTGTAGGTCAGCCCGTTCTGCCGCGCCGCGGCGTTGATCCGAGTGATCCACAACTGGCGGAAGTCGCCCTTGCGGGCCCGCCGGTCGCGGTAGGAGTAGGTCATCGAGTGCAGGACCTGCTCCTTGGCCTTGCGGTACAGCCGGGAGCGCTGGCCCCGGTACCCGCTGGCCTGCTCCAGGACCGTCCGGCGCTTCTTCTGGGCGTTGACCGCCCGCTTGACCCTTGCCATGAGCTGGAGAACTCTCTTTCGGTCGTGGCTGTCAACACCGCAATCACGCAACACCGCATTACGCAACACCGCACGGCACCGCGTCGCGCGACAACCGGTCGCGCGGCACCGCGTCACACGGCACCTTGTCGCCCGGTGCCAGGTCACGCTGTGCCCGGTCGCGCGACGCCGCGTCGCACGGCACCGGCTGGCGCGGCTCCCGGTCGGTGGGAGCGGCCGGCCAGCGGCCGGAGACAGCATGAGCGTATTCTTCGCGCCGCCGGGGGCCCGTAGCACCTCCCCCGAAAGGGATCAGTACCTCGGACGCCTCGGCATCACCCCGAACGAGGTAAGCCGGCGGCTTACGCGTCAGGGGCCGCCGGGGGCCGGCGAGGTCAGCGTGTCAGCAGCTTCTTGATGCGTCCCTCGTCCGCCGGGCTGAGCGTCACCTCGTTGTACAGCCGCCTGGTGCGCCGGCTGGACTTGTGCTCCAGCAGATGGTTGCGGTTCGCCCGGCGGCGCACCACCTTGCCGGAACCGGTGATCCGGAACCGCTTGGCCGCACCGGTGTGGGTCTTCGTCTTGGGCATCTGAGAAGTCCTGTAATCGAGCGGTGATTGATCTCTGACTGATCTGTGACTGAGCGCGCTGGACAGTCGGGTCGTCGGCGGTCGGGCGTCGGTCGTCAGGCCCGGGCGGCCGGCTCTGGCACGCGCTGGGGCCGGGAGCCCTTGTGCGGAGCCATCACCATGGTCATGTTCCGGCCGTCCTGCTTGGGCTGGGCCTCGACATAGCCGAGATCCGCGACGTCCGTGGACAGCCGCTGCAACAGCCGGATGCCCAGCTCGGGCCGGGACTGCTCACGGCCACGGAACATGATCGTTATCTTGACCTTGTCCCCGGCCCGCAGGAACCGCACCACGTGGCCCTTCTTGGTCTCGTAGTCGTGCGGATCAATCTTCGGCCGGAGCTTCATCTCCTTGATGACCGTCTGGACCTGGTTCTTCCGAGCCTCGCGACGCTTCTGGTCGGACTCGTACTTGAACTTCCCGTAGTCCATGAGTTTGCAGACCGGCGGCCGGGCCGTCGGCGCGACCTCGACGAGGTCAAGATCGGCCTCCTGGGCGAGCCGCATCGCCTCGGCGATGGCGACAATGCCGATCTGTTCGCCTTCGGGGCCGACGAGGCGCACCTCGGGTACCCTGATCCGGTCGTTGATGCGGGACTCTACGCTGATGTGGTTCCCTCCGTGACTCGACGCGCGGGCACGACCTGCCGCTGCGGAGCCCTGCGCCCGGATGACCCGGACACCCGACCGACACGCCGTCATACAACGGCTCGGCCGACCGGCGACCCGGCCGTTGTACCGGCAACAGCATCCTGCGCCGGCAACGACATCGGGTGGGAGGCAAGCCTCCGCTTGGCCTTGTCACAGGACCGGGCCGTTGTCGGGCCCCGGTCCGGATAACAAGCGGTCGACCGACAGCGTAGCAGAACGAGCCGGATACCACGATCACCTGACCATGGGACGCCAGCCCCACCGGCCGGGCCCGTCGTCACACGAGCGTGAACCCTGTCACACGCGCACCGGCCCACCGCCACCGGCCGGGCGCCGCCCGCCGGCGCGCCCCACACGCCCCCCGATGTTCCCCGCACTCCCCTCGACGCACTCCACACGCGGTCCGCGGTACGCCCTCACATGGCCGCGAGCTGGTGCAGCAGGTCGCCGTCGATGGTGGCCATGACCGGGCCGGCGATGTCGAGCACGATGGCGCGGTGGCCCGCCCGTACCGCCTCCGCGCCGAGCAGCCGCCCCGGGACGGGCACCGGCCGGGCCGCCCGCCGCCACCGGGCCAGGGCGTCGACGCCGCTGAAGGCCGGGATCGCGGTCGCGCCGGACGGCACCCGCAACGTCACCAGGACCATCTCGGAGGTCTTCTCCGCCCCGGTGCCGCCGTCGGCTTCCACCAGGCGCGCCTCGATCGCGACGAAGACCCGCGCACCGGCCAGCGCCGCCGCCACCGCCGGTTCGTCCCCGCCGGCGAGAGCGGCCCGCAGCGCCTCGTCGGCACCGCCCTGGTCACCCTGGCCGGAGGGGGTCAGCAGCTCCCGCTTCACCGCTCGACCTTACGCATCCTCACGCATCCCCGCCCGCTCCGGGCGCGCGTCTCCCGCGCACACCCTCGGCGCATACGCACCGACACGTTCCGGACGCCACGACTCGATGCGCCACCTGCTCGCTCCTCCCCGCCGTCCTGTTGCCGCCACGGCCCGCAGGCGCCGGTGCGCGGTCACCGCGGGCGGCCTCCGGCCCCCCGGGGAAGATCAACCGGCCACGGGGTCCACCGCGGCGGCGAGCTCGCCGAAGGCGGCCCGGGTACGGCGCCGCAGGTCGGACCAGGCCGCCGCCCGGCCATCGGTCAGCACGGGGTCGAACGGGACGACGACGATGGTGTGGGCACGCTCCGCCAGCCGCGCCAGCCGGCGGCGCGCGCGGCCGGGCCACCGCGTCGGGACGGTCTCCACCACCGCGATCGTCACGGAGCCGGCCAGCTCGCCCCGGCCGGTGCCGGCGAGCGCGTCCAGCGCGCCGTCCACCGCCGACAGCGCCACCGTGCTGGCACGCACGGTCAGCACCAGGGTGTCGGCCCGGGCCAGCAGCGCCGCCGGCAGCGGACGGCTCCAGCCCGGCGGGCTGTCGAGCAGCGCCACCTCGTACCACTCCCCGACGGCGTCGAGTGCCCGGCCGACCTCCTCGACCCGGCCGGCATCCTCGGCGGGGCGCCCGCCGGCGTCCACGCCCGCCGCTCCCAGCATGACGTCGAGGCCCGCCCGCGCCGGCCCCGCCAGGCCCACCGGCCCTCCCGCGCCCGGCGGGCCCGCCGACACCACCAGGCCCGCCAGCCCTCTCACACCCGGCGGCCGCGCCGACACCAGCGGGCCCGCCGGGCCCGTCCCGCCCGTCGCACCGGCGCCGGCGGCGAACCGGCGGATTTCGGGTAACTCGGGCAATTCGGGTGACGGCGGCGGCAGCCCGCTCGCCGCGCGGGCGGTCTCCCCTGGCCCAGGCGCTGGGCCCGCTCCCCGGCCGGCCAGTGGGCCCAGCCGGGCGGCGAGCGTCCCGGGCTGGTCGGCGGACACGTCCACCGCGATGATCCGGTCACGGCGGGACGCCGCGAGCGCCATCGCGATGCCAGCCGTCACCGTCGTACGTCCGCAACCGCCCTCGAGCCCGCCGACGTGCACCCACCGGCACCGGGTCTCGACCGTGTCGGGACCAGCATGCCCGGCGGCCAGGCGCCCCGCCGCGGTGGCCCGCAGCCGCGGCAGGCCCGCGGCGACCGGGCCGGCGCCAGCCGCCCGGAACTCGCCCACGTCCGGCGTCCAGCCCGGCCCGTCCGACACCCGCGCCGGTGGACGGCCGGCGGTGGCGGCCGGCGCTTCGAGCCCTCCCCGACCC
>NZ_CEVIVC010000065.1:17013-26359 GCF_982290645.1 Protofrankia sp. CiP1_Cm_nod4 | reverse complement strand
GACCACTGCGACCACCGCGGCAGACCTCGCGCACGCGGGTTCCACCCGCACGCGACGCTTCTACCAGATACCGATCGCCCCCACCGACCCGCCGTACGACGACGACCCGCCAGCCGGCGCATGGGGGGCGCACCCACCCACCGGCCCCGCGGCGGCGGCCCCCGTCATCGCGGCGGCGGCCCCGATCGTCCTCGCGCTGCCCCGCACCGAGCATGCCGACCACGGTGATCAGCGGCCGTATCCGGCCAGAGACACGCTGGTACGGCCGCTGCAGCCCCTCCCGGGCCCCGGGCGCACCGACGCCCCGGGCACCGGGGAACTCCCCTCGGCCCGGGCCGCGGCCACCGTCGTCGTGCGGGCCATCGTCGAGGCCGTGACCGGGATCCGGCCCGTCGCGCACCTTGTCGCCTGGACCTCCCCGCGGGTGCAGGCAGATCTTGAACGACTGGTCGCCGGCAACGTCCGGCATCGGCGCCATACCCTTCGCTGCCTGCGGGTGTGCGAGCCACGGGAAGGGATCGCCGAGGTTGCCGCGGTGATCGCCAGAGGCGACCGGGTGTCCGCTATCGCCCTGCGGATGGAGACCGCCGGCAGCCGCTGGCGGGTCACCGCGCTACAGACCGACGCCCTTCGGCACGGTCCGGCAGGCGTACCCCGGGCGGCGGGTACGGCTCCGCTCGCGTAACGCCCAGGTCCGCCCGCGTGGAGCCCGTGCCGCGCGGGCAGCGCGACGCCGGCCGGGGCCGCGCCCTACCGAAGGCCGTCAGGGGCTTCGGCAGGGACGTGTCCGCGCGTCCTCCCGCCGGGCAGGCTCACGGCAGGCAGGCTCACGGCAGGCAGGGAACTGCCGGAAAATAACTCCGGTTGTTGATGTCGGTCTTGTTGCGGGGCTGACAGCAGCCTCTCTCGATCGAGAACCGCAGTTATTGATCGACGGGTCCCAAGATCACGGCGTTCCGCCGAGGGGGCCCGGCGAACGCGCCGCCGCGGCGCGCTCAGCTTCACGTTCTGCCAGGGGCGCCTGGTGGACGCGGCCCAGGGACGTCAGGCGGTGCTGCGATGGGCGGGGTCCCCGTGGCAGCGCTTGTACTTGCGCCCGGAACCACACGGGCAGGGGGCGTTGCGGGCCGGGCGGGCGCTACCGCCGGTCGCCGGCTGCTGCCCACCATGTGCCCCGGCCATGCCCCCGGAGACCCCGGTCGTCACCGTCTCGGAGCCACCGTCCGCTGACGGCGCCGTATAACGAAGATCCCCGGTGGGACGACGCGGCTCCAGGCCCTTGACGAACACCGGCGGTGGCGCGGACACCGGCTGGACATCCACGGTGTTCGCGGCGGCGGAACGCGCTGGTGGCCCGGCCGGCGCCATCGTGCCATCGGCCCCGGCGGGAACAGCCCCGGTGGCGACCGCCGGCCGGACAGCCGTGGGATGGCCGGGCCCCCCGACCACCTGCGCCGCGCCGTCCACCGGGGTGACCGCCGGGCCGGCCGGCGCCGCGCCGGCCTCGGCGGCCGCGGAATCCGCGCCCGGAACCTGCACCTCGGCGTTGAACAGCAGCCTGACCGACTCCTCCTTGATGCCCTCCATCATGGTCTGGAACATGTCGTAGCCCTCCCGCTGGTACTCGACCAACGGGTCACGCTGCCCCATTGCCCGCAGGCCGATTCCCTCCTGCAGGTAGTCCATTTCGTACAGGTGCTCACGCCATTTCCGGTCGAGGACGGCGAGAACGACCCGGCGTTCCAGCTCCCGCATGAGCGGGTCGCCGTCCGGGCCCGGGCCGAGGTCCTCCTCGCGCCGGTCATAGGCATCGTGCGCGTCGGCCTGCAGCTCCTCGATCAGGGTTTCGCCGGTCAGCCCCTCACGGTCGTCGGGGGCCGGCACCTCCACGCCGACCTGGTACAGCTCGCCCAGACCGCTCCAGAGGGTGTCGAGGTCCCATTCCTCGGGATACCCTTCCGCGGTCGCGCCGCGGACGTACGCCTCCACCGTGTCGTCGATGAAATGGCGGACCTGTTCGTGCAGATCGGCCCCTTCGAGAACCTTCCGGCGCTCCTCGTAGATGACGGTGCGCTGTTTGTTCATCACCTCGTCGTACTTCAGGACGTTCTTGCGGATCTCGAAGTTCTGGCCCTCTACCTGGGTCTGCGCGGAACGGATCGCACGAGTGACGATCTTCGACTCGATCGGCACGTCCTCGGGAATGTTGAGCCGGTCCATGATTCCCTCGACGGCCGCGGCGTTGAACAGCCGCATGAGGTCGTCGCCCAGGGACAGGTAGAACCGGGACTCCCCGCGGTCGCCCTGGCGGCCGGCTCGTCCACGCAGCTGGTTGTCGATGCGGCGGGACTCGTGGCGTTCGGTGCCCAGCACGTACAGCCCACCAAACGCCAGGACATCCTCGTGCTCGCTGCTGACCGACGCGCGAGCCTTCTCCAGCGCCTCGGGCCAGGCCGCCTCGTAGTCCTCCGGAGTGTCGATCGGGCTCAGGCCGCGCTGGCGCAGTTCTACCTGGGCGAGGAACTCGGGGTTGCCACCGAGCATGATGTCGGTACCGCGCCCGGCCATGTTGGTGGCGACGGTCACCGCGCCCCGGCGCCCCGCCTCGGCGATGATCGAGGCTTCCCGCTCGTGCTGCTTGGCGTTGAGCACCTCGTGCTTCACGCCGCGCTTGGTCAGCTCCTTGGACAGGTACTCCGACTTCGCCACGCTGGTCGTGCCCACGAGTACCGGCTGGCCCCTGTCGTGGCGCTCGGCGATGTCGTCGACGACCGCGCTGAACTTGGCGACCTCGGTCTTGTACACGACATCGGGCTGGTCGGCCCGGATCATCGGCTTGTTCGTGGGGATCGGCACGACGCCGAGGGTGTAGATCTGGTGGAACTCCGCCGCCTCCGTCATCGCGGTTCCGGTCATTCCGGACAGTTTGTCGTAAAGGCGGAAGTAGTTCTGCAGCGTGATCGTGGCCAGGGTCTGGTTCTCCTGCTTGATCTCAACCTTTTCCTTGGCCTCGATCGCCTGGTGCATACCCTCGCTGTAACGCCGGCCGTGCAGTACCCGGCCGGTGAACTCGTCGACGATGAGAACCTCGCCGTCCGTGACGATGTAGTCCTTGTCCCGGCGGTAGAGCTCCTTTGCCTTCAGGGCGTTGTTGAGGTAGCCGACCAGCGGGGTGTTCACCGATTCGTAGAGGTTGTCGATACCGAGCTGGTCCTCCACCTTGGCCACCCCGCTCTCGGTGATGGCCACCGTCCGCTTGCCCTCTTCCACCTCGTAGTCGACGTCTCTGACCAGGGCCGGGGCGATACGGGAGAACTCGGTGTACCAGCGGGTCGGGTTGTCCGCCGGGCCGCTGATGATCAGCGGTGTCCTGGCCTCGTCGATCAGGATCGAGTCGACCTCGTCGACGACGGCGAAGCTGTGCCCGCGCTGCACGAGCTCATCACCGCTCCAGGACATGTTGTCCCGCAGGTAGTCGAAGCCGAACTCGTTGTTGGTGCCGTAGGTGATGTCGGCCTCGTACTGCTGGCGGCGGACCGCCGGTGGCATCTGCGGGTGGATCACACCGACCGTGAGCCCGAGAAAGCGGTGCACCCGGCCCATGTTCTCCGCGTCCCGCTGGGCCAGATAGTCGTTGACGGTGACAATGTGCACGCCCTTACGGGACAGCGCGTTCAGATAGGCCGGCAGCGTGGAGACGAGGGTCTTGCCCTCACCGGTCTTCATCTCGGCGATGTTGCCCAGGTGCAGGGCCGCCCCGCCCATGATCTGGACGTCGAAGTGCCGCTGGCCGAGGGTCCGCCGGGCCGCTTCGCGTACGGCCGCGAATGCTTCGGGGAGAAGTTCGTCGAGGGTTTCCCCGTCGTCGATCCGCTGCCGGAACTCGTCGGTCATCGCGCGCAGCTCGGCGTCGGTGAGCCCCACGAAGTCGTCCTCGAGGAGGTTCACCTGCTCGGTGATGGCCTTGAGCCTGCGCAGAATACGGCCCTCGCCGGCGCGGAGGATCTTCTCGAGTACCACGGGTGAAACTCCTCGGGCGGCTTGTCGGCTGGGTCACCTACACAACGAGACTAGGCTAGACCCCCGGTGCTGATCGATCCTCCCCGTACGGCGGGTCGGACATCCTTGTGACAGGCGGGACGCTTGTGACAGGCCGGACGCCGCACCAGGCGGCCTCACCCGTCGAAAGGGCCGGCCCTCCCTCCCCACCAGCGGGGCGGTACGGAATCGTGCTGCCGTGCCCGTGCCCGGCCGCGGATCCTCGTGGCTGCTGGCGGATCCGCTCCCGGCCCCGGGGCCCGCCCATCAGAACGTACGGGAACCGCGGTCAGTGCCCGGCCGCCGACGCCTCCCGCGGGCTCGTAGGCGATCCTGACCAGATGCCGAAGCTCGACCCCGTGGAGATCACGGCTGGCCGGATCCACCTCCGCCCGTGGATCCCCGCCGACATCGACGACGTCCACCGTGCCTGCCAGGACCCGGACATCCAGCGCTGGATAAGGATTCCCTCGCCCTACACCCGGCAGGACGCCGAGGCCTACATCACCGGGTTCGCGCCCCGGCAGTGGGACGACGGCCGGGGTGCCCCGTTCGCCGTGCTGGACGCCACGTCGGGGTCGGTGCTGGCCTCCGTGAGCCTGACCGAGGTGACCGACGACGGCCTGGCCACGGTGGGTTACTGGTGCGCGCCGGGCGCACGTGGCCAGGGTGTCGTCAGCCAGGCGGTCGGTGTGGTGAGCCGCTGGGCGTTCCAGGTCCTCGGGGTCGAACGGCTGGAATGGACGGCCGGGGTGGGCAACTGGGCCTCCCGCCGGGTGGCGGAGAAGAACGGGTTCACCATCGAGGGCACGCTGCGCCGGGGCCTCGTCCTGCGCGGCGTCCGGATCGACTGCTGGATCGGCTCCCTGCTGCCGGACGACCGGCCTCCGTCGTGACGGTCAGCAACCATATGGCCGGGCAGCTTCATGCCAGCCGGCCACGACCGACCGGCCGGTCGCGACCGCGTGAAAACAGTCCGGGAAACACGGCGTACGCCAGGAGGAACACGGCATACGCCAGCCCGGCGTGTCCCCGGCCGGGTGGCCGCCACGGCGACCGCCAGCAGGCTCAGGCAGCAGGCGCGGACGGTGACGGATTCAGGTGATTTCCAGCAGCTTCTCCCTGACCGCGTAGACCACCGCCTCCATCCGGGAGTGCAGCTGAAGCTTCTCCAGGATGTTACGGATGTGATTCTTGACCGTGTTCTCACTGATGAACAGCTGCTTGGCGATGTCGCGGTTGTTGAGCCCCTTGGCGACGAGCCGCAGGACCTCCATCTCACGATCGGTGAGCCTGGGGGTGGGCAGCTGCGGCCGACTGTCCGCCTTTTTGATCATTAGTGCGAACTCGCTGAGAAGTTTCGAGGCCATCGACGGGCTGATCAGGCTCTGCCCCCCGTGCACGGCGCGGATGGCGGTGGCAACCTCGTCGATCGAGATCTCCTTGAGCAGGTAGCCCATGGCACCCGCCTTGATCGCGTCGTAGAGGTCGCCCTCCTCGTCGCTGATGGTCAGCATGACGATCTTTGCGCTGGGCACTGCCTGCTTGATTGCGCTGGTCGCGTCGATCCCGCCGCGACGCGGCATCCGGACATCCATGAGGACGATGTCGGGCGCGGTGTCGACCGCCATCGTGACGGCTTCGGAGCCGTCCGGTGCCTCACCGACCACCTCGATGTCCTTCTCCTGCTCAAGGACCATCTGTAGGCCACGCCGAAACAGAGCATGATCGTCAACGACGAGCACCCGGATGGGATCCGGCGACAACGGCTCTTCCCCCGGCTGGCGCCCATCCCCCGTCATATGACCTCCCTCACGTCGCGGCGGACCCCTGCCAGGTGTCCGTGCCGGTGCACGGGCCACCTGGCAGGCGGCTGAAGACATCCACGGCAGATGGTCCCACGTCAATTGGACCTGCATGCCTTTACACCGTTGCGACCATGTCACGAGGCTGGTCGTGGCCGGCCTCCGGATCCGCCTGCCGGTGGCCCGGATACGGCCTATGCGTGAACCGCGGAGTCCTGGTGAGGATCCTGAGCCGCGTCCGCACCCGTATCCGCCTCAAGCCGGATCAGGCCGTAGTCGTATCCACACCGTCGGTAGACGACACTCGGCAGGCCCGTGTGCACGTCACGGAAGAGGTAGAAGTCGTGGCCCACGAGCTCCATATTGGACAACGCTTCGTCAAGAGTCATGGGCGTGGCTCGGTGGACCTTCTCACGGACGACCATGGGGGACGGATCCGCGACACCGTAGTCCGCGTCGCCGCCGGCAGCCGCCGAAGCATCGAGCACACCGACGGCCGGGCTCCCGTCCGGCAGACCGGACGGCCGGTCGGGGGCGGTCTGCGCCAGTGAGGCACGGCCCGCGCCGTTGTGACGGCTCCGCCTGTCGGCAGCCCGCCGTAGCCGTTCGGCGAGCTTCGCCGCGGCCAGGTCGAGCGCCGCGTAGGGGTCGGCCGCGGCAGCCTCCGCGCGGATGACCGGACCCCGTGAGAACACGGTCAGCTCGACACGCTCGCGGACATCCGCCATGCGCGGGTTGCGCTCGCGGGAGAGCTCCGCGTCCACCCGGAACGCCTTGTGATCAAACCTCTCAAGCTTCGCAATCTTGGCCTCGGCCTGCTCGCGGAACCTTTCAGGAACCGCGGTGTGCCTTCCCTTGACCACGATGTCCACTCGTTTCACCTTCCTGTAGACCGGAAGTCGCGACCATCGGGCAGTCCCGACGGATCGGGCCAGGCCCCGCTTCCGGTGTCGTGCCGTGCGCCAGGGCTTATCTGCTGCCTCGTTCCTTCCGCTCGGGCCCCCGGACACCTGGGCCCTCGCCCCGCCTGTCAGTCCCCGTGGTGCCGGTACGGGTGACGACAGTTTTATCCCTCCGGTACCCTGATCGCAGGCAAACGGACAGCTTGGGGCCGGTCATCTCGAGTAGGGCGTCGGTGGGCCAACGTCGCGGCGGCGACCGCCGCCACCGATACCGGTACCGCGCCGGCACGCAGCACCCGAGTGGCTTCGGACAGCGTCGCCCCGGTTGTCACGACGTCGTCGATGACGATGAACAACGCTCCGGGCGTCCCACGGCCGTCCCAGCCGACGGAGGCATCCGGCGGGAAAGACCCGGCCGCGGAAGAAACATGGTCGCCCGGCCCCCGGCCCCCTGGAGCACGGCGCAGGATGAACGCGCCGTCGACATTGGCCGCGCGTTCCGCGGCGCTCAGGCCCGCCTGGTCCGCCACCGGCCGGGCGGGGCGCAGCATCGGCACCACCCGTGCCGGCACGCCCGCTCGGCGCAGCACCCGGGCGGCGCCGTCGCCGAGCCGGCGTACGTGGTCGAACCCGCGCTGACGCACCGCGGCCCGGGTCGACGGCACCGGCACCAGAACGACCGGGCCGTCGTGTGCTGACGCGGCCCTGGCCGCGACCACCGCGCGGGCCAGTGCCGACACGAGTGGCCCGGGGGCGTCCAACCTGCCTCTTTCTTTGAAGGCCAGCAGGATTCGCCGGCACGCGCCGTCGTAGACGGCGCCGGCGAAACACGGTGGCCCTCGCCGCTTCGGGGTGGCCGTCTGTCCCGAAGCGGCGAGGAATGCGGGCCGATCGACCGCGGCCTCACACACCGCGCAGACAGCCGGGCCGGGACGGCCACAGCCGGCACAGCTTCGCGGCAGGAGAAGATCCAGCAGGACCTCGAAAGCGGCGGACAGGTACGTAGCGGACATGTGTCGTATGGTCACCCCGCCGGCCCCGGCCTGACCAGCACCCGGCCCGTCCTGTGGAAAACCCTCGTGGGGCGGGACCTGCCTGTGGACAACGCCCGCCCAGGACGCCCACGACGTGCATGCTCTGTGAGCGCGGCCTTTCCGCAGACGCGAAAAGAAATCGAATGAATACAAATAGTCATCAAAGATGGGCTTTCCTGTCCGCCTGGCACCCAACATCGACAGATCTGGCACGATCGCACTCACCGGGTCCACCGGCAGTAGGGCACGCGGCAGTACGGGCACGCGGCAGGCCGGGCCGATCGTTGGCAGCGCGGATCCATCCATACGGCGAACCGGTCACGGCGGCACGGGTGCGCCGGCCCCGGACAGCGCGCCGGGACACTGGCGCGGCCGCCTCCATCCGGACCGCCGGAGGCCCGAGAAGGTGAGGAGACCGACATGACCGGCGGACCAGGCTGGGGCGACCCCCAGCCACCCGGCGGGCCGAATCCCTCGGACGGCCGGCAGCAGCCGCCGCCACCCGGCTGGGGGCAGCCCCAACCACCGCCGTCCGGCGGGAACCAGCCGCCCTCGCATCCTGGCGGGAACCAGCCCCCATCTCCTGGCGGGAACCAGCCCCCGTCTCCTGATTGGAACCAGTCCCCACCTTCTGGCTGGAACCAGCCGCCATCGGGCTGGGGGCAGCCACAGCCGGCGGGAGGAGCGGGCCAGTGGGGGCCTCTGCCGCAGGCCGAGAAACCGGGGATCATCCCGCTACGGCCGCTGGCCGTCGGCGAAATACTCGACGGCGCCTTCGCCGCGCTGCGGCGCAGCCCCGCGGTAATGATCGGGCTGACCTTCGGTGTCACCACCGCGACACAGATCGTCGCGGCGGCGCTGACCGCGATCGGCCAGCGCGGCTCCACCGGTCTCGCGCTCTCCCTCAGCATCGTGGATATAATCATCAACTTCGTCGTCATCGTCGCGCTGACCGGCGTGCTCAGCGTGGCGGTGAGCGAGCTGACAATGGGTAGCAGCATCCAGATCGGAGAGGTCCTGCGGCGCGTCCGGCCCCGGCTGCCCGGCCTCGCCGGGCTGTCGGTCGTGGTGGCGCTGCTGACCCTGATCGGGCTCATCGGGCTCGTCATCGGCGGCATCTTCGTAGCGGTCGCGCTGGTCCTGGCGACCCCCGCGTTCGTCCTCGAAGGCGGCACGATCAGGACGGCCATGCGGCGCTCGTGGACACTGGTCCGCGGCGCATGGTGGCGCACCTTCGGGATCCTGCTGCTGACGAGCATAGTTGTCGCTGTCCTGCTGTTCGTCCTCGCCTTCATCTTCGGGCTGGCCTTCACCGCCGCCAGCGACGCCCTGACCGATCCGGTCAGCGGCGACTTCACCGGGCCGGGCCTCGCGCTCAACGCGATTATGAGCATCATCATCGACACCGTGATCATGCCGGTCATGGCGAGCGTGGTCGTGCTGCTCTACGTCGATCGCCGCATCCGGCTGGAAGGGCTCGACATGACGCTCGCCCAGGCGGCGCGGGAGCGCCGCGCCGCGACCGGCCAGGGCTATCAGTGACGGGAGCACGAGCATCCGCGGCGGG
>NZ_CEVIVC010000065.1:6078-16425 GCF_982290645.1 Protofrankia sp. CiP1_Cm_nod4 | reverse complement strand
AGCTGTCCAGGGCGATCTACCACCGGGCTGGGCCAGGCTGGTTCGAACGGGTGGTGAACTGGCTCACCGCGCGGCTCGGCGATCTGTGGGCCGGCGTCACCGAGCCGTCCGGCGGCGGCCTCGGCATCGCGGCCCTCGTCATCGTGGCCGCCGTGGCCGCCGTGGCGGTGCGGCTGCGTCTCGGCCCGCTGCGGCGGCAGGCCCGGACGGCGTCGACGGATCTCGATCTGACCAGTCCGCTGTCGGCGGCGGCGCTGCGGGCCGAGGCCGACGCCGCGGCCCGTGCCGGCGCGTTCGCTGACGCGGTGCGTTCCCGGCTGCGCGCCGTCGTGCGGATGCTGGAGGAGTCAGGAGTGCTCGAGCCCCGGCCGGGACGGACCGCCGGTGAGCTGGTCGCCGAGGTCGGCCGGATCGCGCCCGCTCCCACCCCCGCCCTGGCGGCGGCCGTGACCGTGTTCAGCGAGATCTGGTACGGCGGGCGGAGCGCGTCCGAGGCCTCCTACCGCACCGTCGTACGGGCGGACGAAGCGCTTACCGGGCTGCGGCCACGGCCGGGAGCGGGCGACGCCAGCCCGGCTCCCACCTTCACGGTGCCGGCTTGAGCGCCCTGGCCGGCCGGCGGCAGCGTAACCACGCGTCCGGCACTCCGCCACAGGCTGTACCGCCACGAGCCGCGCCGGTGCGGGCCGCCGGCCCGCCGGCCGTACCCTCGCCGGACGTACCCTCGCCGGCTGTGTCCCCGCAGAGCGTGTCGCCGCAGGATGTGTCGCCGCAGGATGCGGCCTCGCAGGCCGCTGCCCCGCGGGCGCCGGGCGCCGGGCGCCGGGGGCTCGATCCGCGAGCCCGCCGTGGCATCCGCGTCACAGCCGTCCTTTTACTACTTATCGTAATATGTATAACACTTGTGGTCATGTCTGCAAGCTCGAACGGACGCCCGCTCGATCCTGGGTCGGCCGATCCGGACGGGACCATGGCCCTGGCGCGGCTCGTGCGGGCGCACGGCGTCACAGTCACCGCGACGAACGACCCGGCCGAGACGGCGAACGAGCCGGATCCCGCCGACGTCACGATCGTGCTGGCCCACCCACAGCGGGCATCCAGGCAGGCGCTCGACAGGCTTGCCCAGCTGGCCGGCCAGGGCAGCGACGTGGTGCTCCTCGAGCCGGACGCGACTGTCGTCGACGCCCTGGGCCTGCCGGTCACCGTCACCGGCCGCGTCCCCTCCGGGACACCCTCGCCACAATGCCAGCTGTCTGAGGCCACCACGGCGGGGGCGGTCACGCTCGGTGGCCGGTCTGCTTTCCGGGCCACCGGGCCGGACGCGGCCGAGCTCACCATGTGTTACCCGGTGGAGTCGGCCTCGGTCCTGGTAGTCGTGCCGGCGCCCCGAGCACCGGGCCGGCCGCGGGAAGCGGCCGGGCCTGGACGGTTCGTCCTGATCGGCAACGCCGGTTTCATGACCAACGACCGACTGGACGAGCAGGGCAGCGCGGCGCTCGCGATCGGGCTGCTCAACCGGCACCGCACGCTGTCCTGGGTGACCCCGCAGCTCGGCGCCCCGGACGCGGTGGCCCGCAGAGGCCTGCTCGACCTGCTGCCCGACCGGGTGCCGCTGGCCTGCCTCCAGCTCGGCCTGGCCGCGGTCGTCCTCGCCCTGTGGCGGGGCCGCCGGCTCGGCCCGCCGGTACCCGAACCGCTCCCGGTCGTGGTGCGCGCGGCCGAGACCGTCGAGGGACGAGGCCGCCTCTACGCCGCCGCGCAGGCCCGGGACCTGGCCGCGGCGGTGCTGCGGGCGACCACGCGCGGGCGGCTGGCCGAACGGCTCGGGCTGCCGACACGGACCCGCCCGGCCCGGCCCGGCGACACGGGGCAGCCCGAGGCTGACCCGGCCGCGCTCGTGGCCTCCGTCGCCACCCGTACCGGACGCTCCCCCACGGAGATCACGTTGCTCCTGTACGGTTCCGAGATGAGCCAGGGTGCCCCGGCAGCGGCTGGGACGGCCCTGGCGACAGGGGTGACGGACGAGGCGTTGGTGGCGTTGGTGGATCAGCTCGACGCGCTGGACCGGCAGGTGGCAGCGGGACCGGATCGGCAGGTGGCGGCAGGATGAGTGTCCCGGAGACATCCGACGACACCCAGCGGACGGCCACCGCTTCCCCGGCCGGGCCCGTGAGCACGGCGGCGCTGGGCGCCGCGGGGCCGGGCGGCGCGGGGCCGGGCGGCGGGCCCGGGGCCAGGGGCTCCGAGGTGCCCGAGGCCGGGCTGTCGTCCCCGGTCGAGCTGTCCAAAGCCGAGCCATCCGGGACATGGGCGTCGGCCCAGGCCGTCGCGGGTGACCCGGAGACGGCCCGCCAGGCGCTGATCGCGCTGCGCGAGGAGGTGGCCAGGGCCGTGGTCGGCCAGGACGCCGCCGTCAGCGGCCTTGTCGTGGCCCTGCTCTGCCGTGGCCACGTGCTGCTCGAAGGCGTCCCGGGGGTTGCCAAGACCCTGCTGGTACGCGCCCTGGCCGCGGCGCTGTCCCTGGACACCAGACGGCTGCAGTTCACCCCCGACCTGATGCCCGGGGACGTCACCGGGTCGCTCGTCTACGACACCCGCACCTCGCTGTTCACCTTCCGGGAGGGGCCGGTGTTCACGAACCTGCTGCTCGCGGACGAGATCAACAGGACGCCCCCGAAGACCCAGGCCGCGCTGCTGGAGGCGATGGAGGAACGCCAGGTCAGCGTCGAGGGGACGGCACGCCGGCTGCCGGTGCCGTTCACGGTCGTCGCCACCCAGAACCCGGTCGAGCACGAGGGCACCTATTCGCTCCCCGAGGCGCAGCTCGACCGGTTCCTGCTCAAGCTCACCGTGCCACTGCCGCCACGGGATGACGAGATCGGGATCCTCACCCGCCACGCGTCCGGTTTCGACCCGTCCGACCTGGACGCGGCCGGGCTCCGGCCGGTTGCCGGGCCGGCGCATCTCGCCGCCGCCCGCGACGCCGTCCGCGCCGTACAGGTCCGCCCGGAGGTGCTCGGCTACATCGTCGATCTCGCCCGCGCCACCCGGGTGGCGCCCTCCGTGCAGCTGGGCGTCTCGCCCAGGGGCGCGACCGCGCTGCTGGCCACCACCCGGGCGTGGGCGTGGCTGTCCGGACGGGGATACGCCACCCCGGACGACGTCAAGGCGCTGGCCCGGCCCACGCTGCGGCACCGGATCTCCTTGCGGCCCGAGGTCGTGCCCGACGGCGTCACCACGGACACCGTCCTCAACCAGGTACTGGCCACCGTGCCCGTCCCGCGGTAACCCGCGGTGGCCATCACCGGGCGGGCCGCCGGGCTCGCCCTCGCCGGCGTGGTCGCCGTCCTGCTCTCCCCGGCCCCGGCGGCGGCCCTGCTGCTGGTCGACGCGGCGCTCGTGCTCGCGGTGGCCGTGGACGTCGCGCTCGCCGGCGCTGTGCGCGGGCTTGCGTTCACCCGGTCCGGCCCGACGCAGACGCGGCTGGGTGAACCGGTGCCGCTGGTCCTCACCGTCACCAACACCGGGCGGCGCACGGTCCGGGCCCTGGTGCGTGACGCGTGGCCGCCGTCGTCCGGCGCCGCGCCCCGGGTGCTGCGGCTGACGGTCCCGGCCGGGCAGCGACGGTTCGGCGAGGTCGTCCTGCGCCCCACCCGCCGGGGGGACCGCCATCCGTACCGCATCACGGTCCGTTCGCTGGGGCCGCTCGGCCTCGCCGGCCGGCAGGGCCGCCACCACGCGCCGTTCCAGGTGCGGGTGCTGCCCGCGTTCCCCTCCCGGCGGCAGCTGCCGGCCGCGTTCGCGCGGCTCCAGGAGATCGAGGGAAACGTCACGCTCCGTATCGGCGGCCAGGGCTCGGAGTTCGACAGCCTGCGGGACTACGTCCCGGGCGACGACGTCCGCATGATCGACTGGCGGGCCAGCGCGCGGCACGGCACGGTGGCGGTCCGGTCGCTGCGGCCGGAACGGGACCGCCGGGTCATCTGCGTCCTGGACACCGGACGGACCAGCGCCGGCCGCATCGGCGACACCCCCCGCCTCGACCACGCGATGGACGCCGCCCTGCTGCTGGCGACCGTGGCCGCCCGCGCCGGCGACCGCGTCGGCCTGCTCGCGCACGACACCACGGCCCGGGTCGCCCTGCCGGTGGCCGGCGGCGGGAATCCGGTGGTCCGCATGAGCGCGGCGATGGCGCTGGTGGAACCCGTGCTGGCCGAGGCCGACCACCAGGCGATCGCCTCGGCGGTGCTGCGCGCCGCCGGGCGGCACTGCCTGGTCGTGCTGTTCACCGAGCTTGCTCCCGCGGTCGTCGAGGAAGGCCTGCTGCCGGCGCTGCCGGCGCTGACCGCCCGGCACACCGTCGTCGTCGCGGCGGTGAGCGACCCGCGGCTGGCCGAGCTCGCGGCCGGCCGGGGCGATGTGCACGCGGTCTACTCGGCCGCCGCGGCCGGGCAGACGCTGCTGCGCCGCCGCCAGCTCGCCGGGCTGCTGCGCGGCCGCGGCGCGCACGTCGTGGACGCCCCGCCGGCGACCTACGCGGCGGCCGTCACCGACGTCTACCTGGCCCTGAAGTCCACCGGAGGCCTGTGAGCCCGGCGCGTCAGAGGGCTCGGCGCGTCAGGAGACCAGGCGTCAGAGGGGCCAGCGCGTCAGGAGACTGGAGCGAGGTCCGCGGAGAGCTCCCTGTCCAGGTCGCCGGACTCGCCGGCGGCCACGGCCCGGGCACCGTAGATCTGGACATACCCGACGAACATCGCCAGGGCGAACGCGCCGATACCGATGCGGACCCCGGCCGGCAGAGAGGACGGCGTCACGAACGCCTCGATCAGGCCGCTGACCGCCAACGCGGCCGCCAGCCCGAGCGAGATCGCGACCGCGGCCCGGCCCTCGGCCGCCAGCGCCTCCACCCGCCGGCGCGGCCCCGGGTCGATGATCGACCAGCCCAGCCGCAGGCCGACCGCGCCGGCGGTGAACACGACGGCCAGCTCCAGCATCCCGTGCGGCAGGATCAGGGTGAAGAACTGCGACGACTCGCCACAGCTCGCCATGTAACCGCCGACGATCCCCAGGTTGACCGAGTTGAACAGCAGCACCACGAGGGTCGGCAGGCCCAGCAGCGCGCCGGAGGCGATGGCCGACGCGGCCACCCAGGCGTTGTTCGTCCAGACCTGCGCGGCGAACGAGGACGCGGGATTCTCCGAGTAGTAGCGGGCGAAGTCGCGATGGCACAACTGCCGCACCTCGTCCGGCGGGAGCAGGCCGCTGTGGGCGGCCGGGCTGTGCGCCACCCACAGGCCGAGGGCCACCGCCACCGCCAGACAGGCCGCGCAGGTGGCCAGCACCCACCCACGCCGCGCGTACACCGCCGCCGGGAAGGTGACGGCGACGTACCTGCCGGCGACACGCCAGCCCGGCTCCCGCGTCCCGACCACGACGGAGCGCGCCCGGGTGACCGTGCCGGCGAGACGGTCGACCAGCACCGGGTCCGGGCCACGGCTGCGGATCACCGACAGGTGGGTCGCGACCTTCTGGTAGAGCTCCACGAGCTCGTCGAGCTCCGCCGCGGGCATCCGGCGGGGCCGCGCCGCGCGCCGGACCAGCTCCTCCAGCCGGGCCCACTCGCCGCGATGGCGGCCGACGTACGCGTCCAGATCCATCCGTACCGCCTCCCACCGCGCCCGGCACCCGGCAAAGATCACTACCCGGCACACATCGGACGGGCGGGAACAGGTGGATGTTATCCCCGCACCGCGCGGCCGACACGCTCAGGCCGCGGCCCGTGGCCGTGCGGGAAGAACCATGATCATACAGCCTTCCGGCGAGCGGGAAGGAGGACGGGAGCGCATGGCGGCCGGGCGGGCATGACACACCATCGGGCCGGTGCCGGACATCCACGGGCCGGCTACCGGACATACTCGGCACAGCGCGCGTGCACGGAGCAGGCACAGCGGCCGGAACAGCCGAACAGCCGGAACACGAACAGCCGGAACAGGCAGAGCGGGACGGACGTGAGCGGGACCGGAGCTATCGGGAATGGAGCCGCCGTGTGAACCGGCTTGTCACGGGTGAGGCGGTCACGATCGACCTGCGGGTCGCCCGGCTCGGCTCGCGGATCATCGCCGGGCTCATCGATCTCGCTCTACAGGCCGTCGTACTGGTCGTCACCGCCTGGGCCGCCTTCACCACCGTCGCTCCAGGTGACGAAGCACTGGCGTCCGCGCTCTATCTGACCGTCGTGGTGCTGGTCGTGGTCGGCTACCCGACGACGACGGAGACGCTGTGGCGGGGACGCAGCATCGGTAAGGCGGCCATGGGGCTGCGGGTCGTGCGGGACGACGGCGGGCCGATCCGGTTCCGGCACGCGTTCGTCCGCGCTCTGCTCGGCGCCGTGGTGGAGCGGCCCGGTGCGCTGCTGGCGGTCCCAGGGATGATCAGCATGCTGGTCTCCGGGCGGTCCAAGCGGCTCGGGGACCTGCTCGCCGGAACGGTCGTCCTCCAGGAACGCATCCCACCCGGCGCGGCGGTGCCCGTGATGATGCCGCCGCAGCTCGCCGGCTGGGCCGCCACCCTGGACCTGTCCTCGTTCGAGGACGCCCTGGCGCTGGCGGTGCGCCAGTTCCTCGGCCGGGCCCGGGAACTGTCGCCGCAGGCACGTGAACGCATCTGCAGCCAGCTCGCCGCGTCGGTGTACGCCGTCGTCACCCCGCCACCGCCGCCGGGTACCCATCCCTGGGCGTATCTGTCGGCCGTCCTCGCCGAACGCACCGCCCGCGCACGCTGGCAGGCCGAACGCACCGCCGGCGCGCAGTGGCAGGCCGAACGCACCGCCGGCGCGCAGTGGCCGCTCGCCGGGGCCGGCACACCACCGGCACAGCCGGCCCCGCCGTGGGGAGCCGGCCAGCCGTGGACGTCCGGACAGCCGTGGGCAGCCCACCAGGGGCAGGGGATCCAGCCAGGTCCGGACGGCCAGCCGGGAGCGGCCCAGCCGTGGGCAGCCCAACCGGGAGCGGGCCAGCCGAGGGGAAGAGAGTCCTGGGTAGCCCGGCCGAGCGATCCGGACGACGTGGCTGAGGCCCCGGCGCCGAGCCCTTTCGTACCCCCGAGCTGACCCGGCCGTTCCGGTCGCGACGGCCGGGCCCGTGGCGCCCGTGGCCGGTGCGGCCGGGGAACAGAACTTCCACCGACGAGGCACCCGCTTCCGCCCGGCGGGCCGCCGGCGGAAACGCGCGCACCCGTCCGCGGGCATTGCGGCTCACAGGAACGAGTACGCAAGTGGCTGCCACAGCAACCACTTGTTCTCTCACTCTCATGATCTGTCAATATTTGATCATGAAGGGTTGTGGCGGCGGGAGTGCGCGGAGGATGTCTGGTGGTGGCTGTGGTCAGCGCTCGCGCTGACCGTGGCGGCCTGCCAGGGGCAGGGCCGCCACGGTGAACGGGGTGGCTCCTGGGTCAGGAGCCGGCGGTCAGGAGCCGTGCTCCCAGGAGTTCAGATACTCCTCCTGGGCCGGGGTGAGGACGTCGATCGCAAGCCCCATGGTCTCCAGCTTCAGCCGCGCGACCTCCTTGTCGATCTCGAGCGGGACGTCGTGGACGCCCGGGGCCAGCGACTGCCAGGTCTTCGTCAGCCACTCCGCGGTCAGCGCCTGGTCGGCGAAGGACATGTCCATGACCGCCGCCGGGTGGCCCTCCGCGGCCCCCAGGTTGACCAGCCTGCCCTCGGCGAGCAGCAGCAGGCGCCGGCCGTCGGCCAGCACGTACTCGTCGGTCTGGTGGCGCACCCGGCGCGGGCCGGCGACGGCCAGCTCGGACAGCGCCCTGATGTCGATCTCGATGTCGAAGTGCCCCGAGTTCGCGAAGATCGCGCCGTCCTTCATGGCCTCGAAGTGCTCACGGCGCAGCACGTCCCGGTTGCCGGTGACGGTGATGAACACGTCGCCGATGGCGGCGGCCTCGATCATCGGCAGGATGCGGAAGCCGTCCATGGCCGCGTCCAGCGCCTTGGTCGGGTCGATCTCGGTGACGACCACGTTGGCGCCCAGCCCCTTGGCCCGGGACGACACCCCCCGGCCGCAGTACCCGTAGCCGGCGACGACGACGGTCTTGCCGGCGAGCAGGGTGTTGGTGGCGCGGAAGATCGCGTCCAGGGTCGACTGGCCGGTGCCGTAGCGGTTGTCGAACATGTGCTTGGTGTCGGTGTCGTTGACCGCCACCATCGGGAAGCGCAGCGCGCCGTCCTTGCTCATCTGGCGCAGCCGGATGACGCCGGTGGTCGTCTCCTCGCACCCGCCGCGGACGCCCGGGAGCACCTCGGTGCGGGTCGTGTGCAGCGTGTTGACCAGGTCACAGCCGTCGTCGAAGACGTAGTGGGGGGCGCCGTCCAGCGCCGCGTTGATGTGCGCATAGTAGCCGTCACGATCCACGCCGTTGCGGGCGAAGGTGGAGATGCCGTACTCGGCGACCAGCGCGGCCGCGGTGTCGTCCTGGGTGGACAACGGGTTGGACGCGGCGAGCGCGAGCTGCGCCCCACCGGCGGCGAGTGCCCGCATGAGGTTGGCGGTCTCGGTCGTCACGTGCATGCAGGCGGCGATCTTCACCCCCTCGAACGGGCGCTCGACGGCGAAGCGGTCACGGATCTGACGGAGCACCGGCATGGACCTGTCCGCCCACTCGATACGCGTCTTGCCCTGCTGGGCGAGCGCAAGGTCGGCGATGTCGTTCTTGGGCAGCTCTGCCATCGGAATCTTCTCCTGTCGAGGGGCTCGCGGACCCCGGGCAAGGGGAGACCGCCTACGCGGGCGAACCGGTGGGCCGGCAACGACACGATCATAGTTCCTCGCCCCGCCGGCGGCCCTGATGTCCGGATCGCCAGAGCGACCGGTGGTAGGAGCGCTCTGCATCGACGTTACGACATCCGCCTGCGCGATCCATCCTTCGCCCTGTGTGTCCGGCGAATCCGGAAGTGGTCGACGACCCCCGGGACCGGTTCAACCACCGGCCGGCACCCCGTCTCCCCTGACATGCGCGGCCCCGTCCCGCGCGCGGCCGCCGACGGGTGGATCGCCCACTCGGCCCTCGTCCGCCTCGGCCATGGAGGGCGACGAACGAACACAGAAGACGAACTATCGTAACTGTTTCAATAGGAACGATAGCAGGCAGAATGGAAAATGGTTATAAAGGGGGTGTAAACGGACGGTACCCGACGGTCTGGCAGTCCGCACAGGGACGGGTCGACCTGATCTGGCACGGCTCCCCGCCCAGGCTCGCGGTCTGGACCACGCTTACCCGCCCCAGGCCCTCACAGATGGGGCAGAGCATGTTGATCTCACGGGTGACCGGCTCGGGCCGGTCACCGGAGGCCGTAGAGCTCACCGGGCACGTCCCGCGACGCCACCCGTCACGTCGCCCGCCTCCGCAGCTCGCCCATCTCCGCAGCGTCACGGAGCAGCCCCGCTTCCACGAGCCCCGCTTTCACGAGAGCAGTTCTCGTAAGATCATTTTCTATGAAACCACTTTACGTAGCATGATAAACACAGTCCGGACACCCGGAACCTTTGACCTCAAAGAAATCACAGCAAGACCACTGGAGCGCCGCTGAAGGATCATCTACGAACCACCAACAGACCATCAGCAGGACACCAACAGATCGCCGTACGGACGGGCTGGCGCGGAACGGCCAGTGCGCGGGCCAGCTGTGCCGGCCGACCAGAGTGACCGCCCAGCCGGCCGGACCGGCCTCGAACGGCACCCTCAGAACGGGCATCCCGAACGGCATCCCGAACGGCATCCCGAACGGCGCAGCGCAGGCCGGACAGGCCCATCGGACACAACGCCAGCAGGCATGTCAGCCAGGTACAGTCGGCCAGACACGTCGATCAGGCACAACGTCGCCACATCCGGCAGCGATCGAACGCGGCGAATTCCGATCACACATACGGGCCGGCGACAATCCAGTGGGGCGTCACCGCCCCCAGCGCCACACACCTCCCTGATCTCGTGCGTGTGACATCGTGAGGACAGGCCGCAGGTGTCCACCGGCCCCGCGGGCCAGCGGCGGCATGATTATTTTTGTGCCGGCCAGCGGGCCCGACGGGTTCGAGCCCTTACGGACCGCCGTCCGGCCTATCACAGGAGGTGACCTCAACGGCCGTGCAGAGAGAGCCCACGTTCCGTGCACGACCGCGCCGTCGCACGGCAGACGCCCGTCTCACCTCGGCGCCACGCCCGCCCGCCGACACCGCCGGCCCGTCCGGCGCCCGGTCTGCCGGCACCCCGGGCGCCGGCACGAGCGGCTGGGACGCCCGGTCCGACGACGACGCCCCGGCCACCGCCGACGGGTACCGGGGC
>NZ_CEVIVC010000065.1:0-6053 GCF_982290645.1 Protofrankia sp. CiP1_Cm_nod4 | reverse complement strand
GCGCTGCTCACCCGGATCGGGATCATCGCCTGCGCGGCCGGTGTCGGTCTCGCCCTGTTGCTGCTTCCCCTGGTCGGCGCGATCGGCCTGTTCGCGAAATCCTCGGCGGACCACTACCTGAGCCTGCCGGACGAGCTGCTCACCCCGCCGCTGCCGCAGAGCTCCCAGATACTCGCCGCCGACGGCAGCCTCATCGCGACGCTGCGCGGAGAGACGAACCGCACCGTCGTCGACGGCAAGGACATCCCGGTGGTCATGCGGCAGGCCATCGTCGCCATCGAGGACTCACGCTTCTACAGCCACGGCGGGGTGGACGTGAAGGGCGTCGTGCGGGCCGCGCTGCGCAACAGCGAGGCCGGGGACGTCCAGCAGGGTGCCTCGACGCTGACCCAGCAGTACGTCAAGAACGTGCTGCTGCAGAACGCGCACACCAGGCAGCAGCGTGAGGATGCCGCCGGCACGTCGCTCGAGCGCAAGATCCAGGAGGCCCGGTACGCCGTCACCCTGGAGAACAAGATCTCCAAGGACGAGATCCTGGAGCGCTACCTCAACATCGCCTACTTCGGCAACGGCAACTACGGCGTGGGTACCGCCGCCCAGAACTACTTCCAGACCCACATCGCCAAGCTGACACTTCCCCAGGCGGCGCTGCTCGCCGGGCTGGTGCAGAGCCCGTCCCTGTACGACCCGGTGAACCACCCCGACGCCGCCCGGACGCGCCGGGACATCGTGCTGGACCGGATGGCCGCTCTGGGCTACGTCGCCCCGGCCGATGCGGCCGCGGCGAAGGCGGCGCCGGTCCAGGTGGTCCACGCCGCGGCCGCGGCGGCGCGGGACTCGTGCGAGACGTCGAGCGCGTCCTTCTTCTGCGACTTCGTCCGCTCCCGGCTGCTGGCCGACCCGGCGCTGGGCACGACCGATGCCGAGCGCGCCCGGCGGGTCTACGAGGGCGGGCTGGTCATCAGGACGACGCTGCAGCCCAAGGTCCAGGCCGCGGTGCAGAACACGGTCAATGCCGTGATAGCGCCCGACAACCCGGTGTCGGCCACCGAGGTGGTGATCGAGCCGGGCACCGGCAACATCCTGGCGATGGCGGTGAACCGGGTGTTCGGCTCCGACTCCGCCACCAACCAGACCAAGGAGCCACTGGCGACCAAGGCGGTGTTCCAGCCCGGGTCGACGTTCAAGACGTTCACCCTCGCCGCCGCGCTCGAGGCCGGCTACGGGCTGAACACCCAGTTCTACTCACCGTCGTGCTACAGCACGAAGAAGTTCCCGCTGGACCGGCGGGACGGCAGCCCCTGCGCCACCGGCTACTCGAACGCCGACCCGGCGGAGAGCGGGGTCTACGACCTGTCCAAGGCGACCTGGGACTCGGTGAACACCTACTACATCCAGCTCGAGGAGAAGATCGGCGTGCCAGCCGTCGTCGACATGGCGGTCCGGCTGGGCATCCCCGCCTCCTACCTGGAGGACGTCCACCCCACCAAGGGGGACCTGACCATCGGCTCCGAACGGGTCACCCCGCTGGACATGGCCAACGCCTACGCCACGCTGGCCGCGCACGGCATGCGCTGCGACCCACGGTACGTCCTGTCGGCCGCGGACTCCAGCAACCAGAACGTCGACATCGCCCCCGAGCCCGTCTGCAAGCGGACGGTGACCGCCGGGGTGGCCGACACCGTGACGAGCATCCTGGCAGGGGTGATCACACAGGGCACCGGGTACCCGAACGCGGCGGCGATCGGACGCCCGGCCGCGGGCAAGACCGGTACCACGGACAACTACTCCGCCGCGTGGTTCGTGGGGTACACCCCCCAGATGGCCGCCTCGGTCGCGGTCGGCAACCCCAAGGGAGCGCAGGGCAACCCCCTGAAGGGGATCGTCGCGGATGGCCGGACATGGTCCCGCGTGTTCGGCGGGGACCTGCCGGCGATCATCTGGGGCCGGTCGCTGCGGGCGGCCCTCAGCGGCGTTCCCGCCATGCCCATGTCGAAGGCCAATCCCACCGTGGCCAAGGGCACCAAGGGCGGGCTGCTGTCGACTCCGCCGCCGCCCCCGCCGCAACCGACGGCCCCCGCCACGGCCACAACGGACACGCCGGCAGCACCGACCGCGGCGGCAGCACCGGCAGCGGCGCCGGACATCGTCGAACCCGTCCTGCCCCCCGGCAGGTTCCCGTTCCAGGGCTCGGGCGGTGACGAGCGGCCGGGCCGGTGACGGCCCAGAGCCGGCTGTGTCCCGCGGGGCGCCGTGCCGCGGGCGGTGCCGTGCCGCGGGCGGTGCCGTGCCGCGGGGCGGTTATGTCTCGTGCGCAGCCGGCGTGGGCGAGGCGCTCAGGTCGCGCACGGCAGCCACCGGTGTCGGGTCCACACCGAGCGCGAGGGCAAGGTAGACGCTGGTGTAGTCGAACAGGCCCACCAGGGACGCCAGCCGCTCCAGGCGGCTGGCCCCCTGGGCGGACAGCTCGGTGACCGCCACCGCCCGCTCGGCCGCGGCCGTGACGGCGGCCTCCGCCTGCCGGGTCACCGTCGGATGCTCGGCCTTCTGGTCGCGCAGCAGGACCAGCCGTAGCCGCACCGGCCCGGCCTCATCGTCAGCCCGGTCACGGAAGAAGTCCTCCGCCGGGCCACCGTCGGCCCCACGGACCCCGAACGCCCCGTCCAGAACGCCCGCCTGCAGGCTTGCCGCGTCGGGAAGGGCGCCCAGCAGCGCCGGGTACCCGGCGTTCGCGGCGAGCTGGCCGGCGGCCCGGCCGGCGGCCGCGGCGGTCAGCGCGGTGGTCCCCCACAGCAGGGGTAACGAACCGGCGAGCTCGAGCGCCAGCACCTTCGCCGGGCTGATGAACGTCTCGCTGGCGGGCCGGCAGCGTATCGCCAGGTCCTCGAGGCGCACCGCCGCGGCCTCGACCGCGTCCGGGCCCTCGGCGGCGGGCGGGAGAAGGCCGAGAGCCCGCACGACAGCGACAGCCGGCAGCAGCAACACCCAGTAACCCGCCCGGGCCGGCCGGCCGTCCACCACGGGGGCGGGCAGGAACAGCGCCCGCGCGCGCCCGGCGCGATGCGCCAGCGGCGAGTCGGGCGGGCCCACCGCGACCGTCCGGCAGCCGCGACGGTCGGCCTCCTCCAGCGCGGACAGGGCCGCCTCGTCGCGTCCCGAACCGGATATCGCAATCACGACGTCGGTCACCCCCACCCAGCCGGGCAGGCCGAAACCGTTGTGGACGAGCACCGGGACCGGGCAGCGCGGCCCGGCCACCGCGGCGAGCGCGTCACCGACAGCCGCCGACGTGCCCGTCCCGACGACGAGCACCGCCCGTGGACGGCCGTCGGCGGCGAGCGCGTCGGCGCCGGCCTCCCGCGCCAGCGCGGCGGACTCCCGGACCTGGCGGGCCGACGAGGCCACCTGCGGCAGCATGCCGGACGGGTCGGCGGCGTCCAGCCGGACGGCGTCATCAAGGATGCTCTCGTCCACGCCCGCGTCCCACATGTCCTGCACCATCGCATGCCCGGACCCGCCCGGGCACATCGGGGCTCACGTCCGGCCTGGCCGGGCGCGTGTCAGAGCCGTACCGGAGCGTCGGGCGTCAGAGCCAGGGCAGGACGCCAGAGCCAGAGCCGTACCGGAGCGTCGGGGCGTCAGAGCCGGGGCGGGGCCGCGGACGCCGCTGGGCCCGGCCGGATCAGGCGGAGCCCGCGTGGGAGCCCTGGGGAGCAGGCCGGGCCATCGGGCCCCGCGGGGCGGGCATGGCCCGCACGCCGCGGCCAGCCGGGCTGCCCTGCCGCCACCCCACCCTCCGGCACCCACCGTCCGGCGGAGCTGTGGGTACGTCGGCGCCCGCCGGGGCCCCGCCAGAACCCCGCCAGGGCCCCGGGCATGGCGGGACCAGGGCTCACGACAGGCCAGGGCTCACAACGGTGCGGGCACCGACGGCCGGGCCTCCCCGCCGAACGGGACGGCCTCGTCGAGCAGCATCACCGGGATCTCGTCCCGTACTGGGAACGCCAGGTCGCACGATGTGCAGACCAGCACCGGCTCACCGCCGAGGGTGTCCTGGCGCAGGGGGGCGTGCGCCGGGCACGGACAGGCGAGGATCTCCAGCAGGAGCGGGTCGAGACTCAACAGCCGACCTCCTTTTTCACAGCGGCTTCATCACAGCGGCTTCTCACAGCGGCTTCTCACAGCGGCTTCTCACAGCGGACGCGGGCGAGGACGTCGTCGCGCACCCGGGCCATCGTGGCATGGTCGGGGGCCTCCACATTGAGCCGCAGCAGCGGTTCGGTGTTCGACGGCCGCAGGTTGAACCAGACCCCGCCACCGAGCGTGACGGTGAGCCCGTCGAGATGGTCGATGTCGGCCGCGTCCCCGGCATACGCCTTCTCGATCCCGGTCATGGCCGCGGCGGCGTCGGCGACCGTGGAGTTGACCTCGCCGGAGGCCACGTAGCGGGCGTAGCCGGCGAGCAGCTGCGACAGCGGCCGCTCCTGCTCACCCAGCGCGGCCAGGACGTGCAGGGCCGCGAGCATCCCGGAGTCGGCCCGCCAGAAGTCACGGAAGTAGAAGTGCCCGGAGTGCTCACCGCCGAAGACCGCCCCCGTCCGGGCCATCTCCGCCTTGATGAACGAATGGCCGACCCGGGTGCGTACCGGCACCCCGCCGAGCTCGCGCACCAGCTCCGGGACACCCCGGCTGACGATCACGTTGTGGATGACGGTGGCGCCGGGCTCGCGGGCGAGCTCCCGCTCGGCGACGAGGGCGGTGATGGTGGACGGTGAGACGATCTCACCGCGTTCGTCCACCACGAAGCAGCGGTCGGCGTCGCCGTCGAAGGCGAGCCCGATGTCGGCGCCGGTGGCCCGCACCGCCGCCTGCAGGTCCCGGAGGTTCTCCGGTTCGATCGGGTTCGCCTCGTGGTTCGGGAAGGAGCCGTCCAGCTCGAAATAGAGCGGGTGGACCGACAGCGGCAGCCCCTCGAACACCGCGGGGACCGTACGTCCGCCCATGCCGTTGCCCGCGTCCACGGCGACCGTCAGCGGCCGGATCGCCGACAGGTCGACCAGTGCGCGCAGATGCCGGGCGTAGGGCGCGAGCAGGTCCTGGCGGGTGATGGTGCCGCGGGGCCCGATGGTGGGCGCGACGCCGGCCTCGGCCAGCGCCCGGATCTCGCCGAGCCCGGTGTCCTGGCCGATCGGCGCCGCGCCCGCCCGGCACAGCTTGATCCCGTTGTACCTGGCCGGGTTGTGGGACGCGGTGAACATCGCGCCGGGCAGGCCCAGCGAGCCGGCGGCGAAGTAGAGCAGGTCGGTGGAGCCGAGGCCAGTCATGATCACATCCGCGCCCTGGCCGGCCGCGCCGTCGGCGAACGCCTCCGACAGCGGGACCGACGAGTCACGCATGTCGTGCGCGACGACGATCCGGGGGGCGTCCAGCAGGCGCACGAACGCGGCGCCGACGCCGTGCGCGACGTCGGCGTCGAGCTCGGACGGCACGACACCCCGGACGTCGTACGCCTTGAAGATCCGCGACAGGTCGTGCACTCGTCCGCCTTCCCGATCCCCGGGCTTCCCGGCCCATAGGCTTCCCAATCCCCGGCTTCCTGGTCGCCGGCCACTGCCGGCCCCGCCGGCCCCACCAGCGCCGCCGGCGGTGGCCGTCCACGGGGCCCCGCCGTCGGCGGTCGTCCGGGAAACCCGGCCATGGCGGTGCTGACGGCAGCCATCAGCTGCCGGCGGCGACGCCGACCTTACCGACACGCCGCCGGCCTGGGCGGAACCGTTCGGATAGCCGACACCCTGCCCGTCACCAGACGCACCGAACCCGTCACGGATACGCCGGGCCAGGCACGGACGGGCCGGCCGCCAGGCGCCGGGCATGCCAGCCAGCCGGCTCGGGCGGGCCGGCTGGCTGGCATGCCCGGGCGGACCGGTGGGCCGGCTGGGCCGGCGACGGCAGGCCGGGCCGGGCCGGGCCGGGCCGGTATCAGGCCGGGCGGCGGGCCGGGGCGGCTCAGGACGGCCGGGGAAGGACCCGCAGATGGCCGCGCCGTCCTGGGG
>NZ_CEVIVC010000064.1:14965-27708 GCF_982290645.1 Protofrankia sp. CiP1_Cm_nod4 | reverse complement strand
AGGGAGGAAGACGGTGGAACAGATACGGGAAATTTTTGACAGCATGACCGTGAGCATGAACCTCAGCAGTGACGAGCGGGTACGGGGAGTCGACGCGCTGAACGATTGCGAGGAAGCAGTCACCGCGTGTGCGTCGGCGATGCTCGCCATGACCGATGAGGCTGGGATGCAGACGGCCGTGCGGCGGGATTTGGACTGCGCTGACGTCGTCCATGCGACCTGCCGGCTGCTGGTCCGCGGGAGCGGCCCGGACAGCGGTCTGCTCACCGCACAGCTGGAAGCCTGCGTGTTGGCCTGTGAGCAGAGCGGTGAACTCTGCGGCGGGTACGCCTACCGTCACGAGCACTGCCGGATCTGTTCGGAGGCGACGCGCCGATGCGCCGCGGTCTGTCGGGACGTTCTCAATGCCCTGCGCAGCCCCGTATAGCCCGCGACGGATGCGGTGGCGGGTGGGCGTGTAGACACGGCTGCCCGTGGGATGGATGGTCGTAGAACAGCGGTTCACGCCGGTGTCCGGGATATCCGGCGCGTGGATCCTCTGTCAGGCGGCGCGATGGCGACTCACTGAGCGCAGCGGCGGATGGCCGGGTTGGTCCTCTCGGCGGACCCGCTCGCTTCCTTGATGCCCTGGTTCCCCATCGTCGGTGTCCGGCCGGGCCGAAGGATGATCTGGAAGGGGGCTTCCGCTGCGGCATTCGTCGCGGTCAACGAGATAGAGCAGGGCCAGGCCCGCGGCGAGCGGTAGGTGTGTCAGCAGGCGGCTCCACGGCGCGGCGCCCACGGCAAGGTCATGGACGGACAGGGCGGTGAGGACCACGACAAAACCACACACAGCGGGAAGCAGACCTACCGCGCGCCGTGAGTGTACGGCGGCCCACAGCATGCCGACCCCCAGCGCGAGATTCCATGCCGCGCTTTCGTTGAACAGATGGGCCGACGACAGATGCCCATGCGCGGCGTGATCTCCTGCGCCGGCCCCCTCCCCGTCCAGCAGTTGACTGAGACCGATGATGAGCTGGATGACCGCGACGCCGGCGAGAGCGATCCGCAGGAGGGTCCCGCGGGCGCGGGGCGTGGAGGCACTGGCCATGACGGCGTCGACCACGTCCGGAGTGGGCGATACCTCGTGCACCCGTAGCGGCCGGTTCAACGCAATAGCCGCGTTCTGCCAGGCGCGGCACTGCGCGCAACCGGCCAGATGGGCGTCGACCTCCACGGAGGGACGGGGCTCATTCTCTCCGTCGATCCGGGCGGAGACCGCTTCGCGGCAGGTACTGCAGTCCATCTGCTAATAGTCGCGCGCTTCCCCCGCCGGGTTCCCGACGCACGTCAAAGACGTCACCGGACGACGGTGAATCTGTGCCGGGGCATGGACGGTGCGTGAACTTCGGGTCCTACAGGGGCCGGGCGGGTACGCTGCGGAAACTGTGAGCCGCCCGGACGATGCAGAGCTGACGGCATGGGCGTTACGCGCCGGCCGTGGTGACCGGGTCGCTTTGGAGAACTTCATCCGGGGCACGCAGCGGGACGTCTGGCGTTTCGTGGCGCACCTCGCCGACCCTCAGACCGCCGATGATCTCACGCAGGAAACCTACATGCGGGCGTTGGGAAGCCTGCCCCGCTTCGCCGCCCGTTCCTCGGCGCGTACCTGGTTGCTGTCGATCGCCCGACGGGTAGTGATCGACCAGGTTCGGATGGCGCAAGTCCGGCCGCGGCAGTCGGCCGGCGTGGACTGGGTCCGGGCCGCCGAGGCGAAGCAGGCCGCGGAACGTCGGGCAGCGGTCGGTTTTGAGGAGATCGTCGAGCTCAACCTGCTGCTGGAGACCCTCGATGCCGACCGTCGTGAGGCGCTGGTTCTGACCCAGGTGTTGGGTCTGGCCTACGCCGAGGCCGCGCAGGTGTGCGGATGCCCGGTAGGCACGATCCGCTCACGGGTGGCCCGGGCGCGCGAGGAACTGATACGCGCGGTCGGCGGGGACGAGTCGGCAACGGGAGTCGGCTGACGGGAGCCGGTCGGGAAGGCCGGGCATCGCGACCTGGGCGGGCCGGATCGCACGACCGGGCCCGGCCGGTTCACCGCCGGCGCTCAGCACGCCGGTCACTAGGGTGCTCTACCTCTCCGTACCTCTCTTTCTGTGTCTTCTGTGCGTCCTGGCTGGCAGGGGAAGGCGCGTCGACCAGCAATCGATCGGCGTATCTCCCCCTGTCCGGCGCCTGCGTATAGCCTCGTCAGTGGCGGGTCAGTGCCGCAATGAGGCTGTCGGTGTTCGTCCGGAAGACACCGAGCAGGTCGAGGTCGGCCTTCGGATAGTTGACGATGTCCACCGTGGTCGCCCCAGGGATGTCCGGGTTGGCGCCTGGCAGGTGGGCGTTGGCCAGCACCAGCGCGGGTTTCTTCGCGGCCAGATCGGCGAGCTGCCCGGGTGATACTGGCTGGGGGCCGTAGGTGGCGACGACGGGCAGTCCGGCGAATCCGCCCCAGTAGGCCATGAACAGGTGGGCCACCGCGGTCGGTGCCGGCGTCGGTACCACTGCCTTGACCTTGCCCGACAGGGCGGCGTACTCGGTGTCGAACGTCGACAGCCACGCCGTGGCCGCTGTGGAGGTACCGAACACGGCGCCGAGCCGGGTCACCTCGGATCTGATCTTTTCAGGGGTGTTCTCCAGCTCGACCTGTACGAGCCTGCCCCGCCCGCCGGCCGCGTCTTTGAGCTTGGCGGCGAAACCGTCGAATGCGGCGTACAGGACGTAGTCGGCGCCCGCGACCTTGACGAGATCACTGGGTGTGGGTTCGTAGTCCGGTGGATGCTGGACGCTCGCGGGCGCGATGACCGCGATGTTGCTGGCCCCGGCCGCTTTCGCCAGGGCACCGACCCAGCTGGTCGAGGCGACCACGCGCGGCCCGCCAGCCGGTGATGCCGTCGCGGCCGTGTCCGGGGCGGCGGGCGTGTTAGTACTGCCACACGCGATCGTCGACAGCGACAGCATCGCGGTCAGAGCGGTCAGTACGGCGGCGCGCAAAAAGCGCATCCGTTACTCCTTCGGGAATCAGATAGGTGAACAAGGTCAGGGCACCGGCCACGAGCACGAGAACCGGACCGGGAGGTTGATCGACCGCCAGCGCTACGGCGAATCCCGCGGTGTTGCCGAGCAATCCGAAAACGACCGACCAGACCACCATCGACCGCAGGGAGCGGCCGAGGTTGCGGGCTGCGAGGGCGGGCAGGATGGTCAGCGCATCGACGAGCAACGCGCCGGTGAGCCGGATCGCCGCGCCGATCGCAACCGAGACCACGGCCAGGAGGGCGAGCATCAGCGCGCCCGCCGGCACGCCCGAACACAGCGCCAGTTCCCGGTCGAACAGCAACAGCGCGAGCTGCCGCCGATAGCCCCAGTAGAGAAGGTGGATGGCGACAGCGAGGACGCCGAGTACGACCAGGTCGACGGTGCGGGTCGCCAGGATCGAGCCCCACAGCAGCTCGAACGCACCGGTGGCGTTGACCCCGGAGATCGACAGCACCAGCAGGGCGCCGGCGATGGCGAACGTCATCAGCAGGCCCATCGCGCCGGGCAGACCAGCCGGCCGTCGGGCGAGCGGAGCCACCCCGGCACCCGCCAGTGCGCAGGCGACCAGCCCGCACAGCATCGGGTCGGCCCCGGTGAGCAGACCGACCGCGATCCCCAGCAGGGCCACGTGCATGACGGCGAACCGGACGGCGACGATGTCCAGCCCGACGATGAACACCCCGACGATCGGCAGCGCGACGGCAGCGATCAACAGTCCGATACCGCCGCGTTGGACAGCGGGCAGGGCGAGCAGGTCGACAAACCGCTCCACGTCAGATCACCCGGAGCCGGCCGGCGGCCATCTCGGCGACCCGGTCGCACGCCCGGGCCATCGCCCGGTCGTGGCTGACGACCACCACCGTGACCGGCAATCCGGTGAGCATCCGGGCGATCCGTTCCTGGCCGTCGAAGTCGAGTGCCGCGGTGGGCTCGTCGGCCAGCAACGCCTGCGCCCCGGCGGCCACCGCGCCCAGGGCCCTGCTGAGAAAGACCCGCTGCAGCTGTCCGCCGGAGAGGGTGTGCAACGGACGGCGACCGAGCCCGGCCACGCCTAGGCGGGCGGCGGCGTCCCGGGCCGCCAGCGCATGCCCGCCGCTGTCGAGCAGCTCGTCGACCAGCAGCGGGAACCGGCCGGCAGAGAGGCGTTGTGGCACCCAGGCGACCTGCCGGCGGCGTGACGCCCACTGCGCGCGGGTACGGGCGGCGACACCCCCGACGGTCATCGAACCGCCGGCGAGAGGATGCAGGCCCAGCGCCGCGCGCAGCAAGGTGGTCTTGCCCGACCCGTTCGCGCCGGTCAGGGCGACGTGCTCCCCGGCGGCGACGTCCAGCAGCACCTGGTCGACGGCGGTACGCCGGCCGTACCGGCAGGTCACCCGATCGAAGCGGATCTCGGTGGCGTTCACGTCGGTTCGCCGACGGTGATCCGCTCCCGCAGCCACCTCTTGTCGATCTTCCCGGCGGCGGACAGCGGCAGCTCGTCGAGGATATGCAGGCTCTCGGGCAGTTTGGTCGGCTCCAGACCGTGTACCCCGGTCAGGTAGGCCGTCAGGTCGGCGAGGGTGGGCGTGGCGGCTGCGTCCTTGGTGGTCACGCAGGCAGCCAGCCGTTCACCCATGATCCGGTCGGGGACGCCGACGCAGGCCACCTGGCGGACGGCGGGGTGCTGGGCGAGGAGCAACTCGACCTCCACGGGGCTGATGTTCCGTCCGCCCCGGATGACGATCTCGTTACGGCGTCCGACGACATGCAGGAAACCCTCCTGGTCGACACGTCCGAGATCACCGGTGCGCACCCAGCCGTCGCCGGTGCGGTAACGGCCGTCGAAGTCCGGGTCGACATAGCAGAGTGGGCTCATCGGGCCCAGTCCCCAGATTTCCCCCACCTCACCGGTGGGCACGTCCCGGCCGTCCGCGTCGACGACCCGGATCGCGGCGACCGCGGGGTTGGGCCGGCCGACGGCGGAATGCACCTCAACGGGTGGGTTATCCGGATCGGTGGTGCAGTTGACGCCGTCCGCGGAGCCGTAGCAGTTGACGAACCCGCACCCGAACGCCGCCCGGCAGGCGTCCACGGTGGCCGGGTCCACCCGGGAGCCGCCCGCGACGACCGCCCGCAGCGATGACGTGTCGATCCGGCTGATCGCCGGATGGTCGAGCATCATCGCAAACATCGCCGGCACTCCGAACACCAGGTGTGGGCGGTGCGTGTCGATGACGTCCAGCGCGCGGCCGGCGTCGAAGCGGGAACAGACGATCAGACTGCCGCCGTACCGGGCGATGGTCACCGCGGAGCCCGAGGAGCCGAACGACGACGCCAACGGCACCATGAAGAAGTTGCGCATCGGCGTTGTCGCGTTGTGCAGGGAACCGATGAAGGCCCCGCGTCCGCCGGCCAGCGCGTCATGCGAATATACGATCATTTTCGGTGCGGCCTCCGACCCGGAGGAGACCAGGATGCGAGCCGGCGCGGCCGGGTCGACCGGCCTCCGGCGGGTCAGCGGCGGACCGGAACCGATCAACTCTTCCAGGCTGTCCGGGGCACCGGAACCGGACACGATCACGGTTCGCAGATGGGGCAGATCGCCGCGCAGTGTGTGCAGCGTGTCCGCGTAGGCGACTCCCCCGTGGCAGTGGGGCACCACCGCCACGACCGCCCGGGAGCGGGCGAGCAGAGCACGGGTGTCCCGGCGGCCCCGCTCCACCGGATAGGCCAAAACGACCGCTCCGACGGCGGCGGCCGCGAGATCGGTGACGACCGGGCGCCATCCGTTCGGGAGCTGGACGGCGATCGTCTCACCGGGCCGGATACCGGCCTGCTCGAACGCCCCGGCCAGACGGGCAGCCCGCTCGGCCAGCTCGGTGTAGGTCGTCTCGCCGTCGTCGTCGACGACGGCCACCCGGTCCGGATGCCGCTGGGCATTCTCGGTGAACAGCGCATACAGGTCCCGGCCCGGGTAGAAGCCGGCGTATCCCCACCATGCGCGCAGCACGGGCGGGACGAGATCGCGCACCGGTAGGACGGTGGGTTCCACAGCAGTCGATTCCAGGGCGGTCA
This sequence comes from Protofrankia sp. CiP1_Cm_nod4, assembly GCF_982290645.1. Taxonomy (NCBI): domain Bacteria; kingdom Bacillati; phylum Actinomycetota; class Actinomycetes; order Frankiales; family Frankiaceae; genus Protofrankia; species Protofrankia sp. CiP1_Cm_nod4. The sequence goes on along the minus strand of NZ_CEVIVC010000064.1, from coordinate 21,585 downwards.
TCGCGTGAACCTCCACGGCGGGCGGACGAAGGCGCAGCCGTCAATCTCGATCAGTGGCAGGGCCGCCGGATCGGCGGCGAGCAGCCCGGGCTCCGGGCAGACCCGCACCGCGGTGCCGCCGGTCGCGCGCAGCAGGGTCAGCGCCTCGTCGGCGGTCCTCCGGCGTAACGCCCGCACGGCCGCGTCAGGGTCGGCGGTTCCGACGGCCCGGGTGAGAACGTCACCACGGCTGCCGGCGGCGACCATCACATGTCCGTCCGCCACCGGCAGCGGGGCGTCCAGCGGGTCGGACGCCCGCTGCGGCGTCCCGCCGGACTCGATCAGCGGTGCCTGCAGCACCCCAGCCGCCGACAGCAGATCGGTGTCGACCCGCTGGCCCCGGCCCGTGCGTGCCCGGGCGATCAACCCGGCCAGGATCCCTTCGGTGGTGATCAGGCCGCCGAGGACGTCGAGCAGGGTCATCAGCGAACCGGCCGGTGGCTCATCCGGGGCGGTCAGCTGCTCACCGAACCCGGCGTAGGCCTGGACCATGAAGTCCGTTCCGGGGGGCGAGCCGGCAACCGGCACATCCCCCCACCCGGAGGCGTAGGCGTAGACCAGGCCGGGATGGACGCCGGTGAAATCGGCCGCGTCCAGGCCGAGGTCCGCCGCCTTGCCCGGGGCCCAGTTGTGTACGAACACGTCGGCGCCCAGCACGGCGTCCCGCAGGGTCGCCCGACCGGCCGGTGACCGTAGATCGACCTCGATGACGTGCTTGTGCCGGTTCAGGGCCAGGAACCGGGCCGAGCAGTCACCGACCATCGGCGACATCCCGCGTAGCGGATCGCCCCCGGCCGGCTCCACTCGGATCACCTTGGCGCCGAGCATGCCGAGGAGGTGGCCAGCCAGCGGCCCCTGGACGCGGCGGCCCGCCTCGACGACGGTGATCCCGGCTAGAGGCAGGTCCGCAACGGCCGCAGACGAGTCCGCGGCGGCCGGTTGCGGCTGTCGCGCCGGTGCGGGCGCGTCACATGCGCGGATGGTCCACGGCGGATCGACCCGACCGGACGGGGCGAAGTCCGCCGTCCGCTGCTCGTGGCTGCGTAGCGGCACGATCGCCATTCCCGCCGTCGTGGCCATGTGATGGAGCTGGTCGTAGGCGTACGCTCGGGCCGCGGCGTGCAGTTCGGCCGGCAGAGGGGCGGCGGCGGTGGCGTACCGCAGAACGAACGCCCGCCAGCCACGCGCGACCAGCCGCGGGTCCACGCCCAGCGTGGACCACATCCGATGCCACGGCTGCGGATCCAGGGTCTCCAGTTCGAATCGGATCCTGTCGGCGGAGACGAACGGGGGCGGCATCCCGGCGGTCGGGTCGGGCTCGCCATGGTCGGGGTCCACGGCGCTCCCGGCCGCCAGGTACTGCGAGACGGTCACCAACGCAGCGCCTGCCACGGACACGGTTACCGCCTCGACCGGGGTGCCCCGAAGACCGGCGAGCAGCGCGGCGAGCACCCCCTGGGTGGCGATCACACCGGCCGCGGCACTTGCGTAGTCGAGCAGGAGCCGCCGCGGCGCACCGTAGGCGCGGCCGTGCACGGCCATCAGGCCGTAGGCGGCCTGGATCGTCCCCTCGTCCAGACGTACGCCAGCATGGTTGCTCCAGTCGACACCGCAGCGCAGCACCGGCAGCCCCGGGCAGAGCACCGCCGTTGATCCGGCGTTCGTTGATCCGGCGCCGATCGGTTCGGCGCCCGGCTCGACGACTGCTCCCAGCTGGCGCAGATGCCGCGCGACCAGCCGCTCGACAGCGCCAGCTGTCGCACCGCGCGCCGTCATGCCCGCCAGCGGAACAGAGACGGACCGGTGGTGCCGTGCCGCCGGTCCGCTACTCACCATCACACACCGAATACCCCCACGGCCACCGTGTTTCCTGCCACATGCCGGTAGTCGGACGCTGTGCGCGTCCGGTTCCCGCCAGGCGAAAGTTGCGTTGGTACACCGTGATGGCGTCAACCGCAGGGAGCCGGGGATGAGGGACCTTGAGGTACTGGCCGAACGTGTTCGGGCTTTTCTTCGAAGCGATGTTCTGCCCGCCGAACCCGTGCTGGCACGGGGCGGGCCGGCCGCCGATGAGCTCATGCGATCGCTGCGGCAGCGCGCGCGGCAGGCCGGCGTATGGGCGTTACCGCTGCCGGTGTCGCTCGGCGGCGGGGGGCTGGATCTTGCTGACTACGCGGGCATCGCCGAGATCGAAGGCGCGTCGGACTTCGGCCCGGCGGCGGTCGGCTCCGAGCTGCTTGTCGACGTCACCATGCTTCAGCGGTACGCCAGCCCGGCCGTCCGCGAACGTTACCTGCCGACGATGCTTGCCGGCGACGCCGTCCCGAGCTTCGCCATGACCGAACCGGGCGCCGCGGGGTCTGATCCAACCTCTGTGACGACCAGCGCGACCCGCGACGACACCCATTGGACGATCAACGGCCGGAAGTGGTTCACGTCCCGGGCCGCCGCGGCGACGTTCACCACCGTGGTGTGCCGGACCGAACCTGACGCGGCCGACCGGCACGCGTTCTCCCTACTCGTGGTACCGACCGACACAGCGGGCTACCGGATCGTCCGGGAAGTCCCGGTACTCGGGGCCGGCGGCCAGTACGAAATCGCCCTCGACGACGTCCACGTCCCCGCCGACCATCTACTCGGCGCGCGTGGACGTGGCCTGGCGATGATCGGCGAACGACTCGCGTTGGGGCGTACCTTGCGGTGTCTGCGCTGGCTGGGGCAGACACAGAGAGCTTTCGATCTGCTGTGCCGCCGCCTCCACGCCCGGCGCGCCCACGGCGGGCCACTCGCTGACAAGCAGCTCCTGCAGGGGTATGTCTTCGACAGCCATGCCGAGCTCGCCGCCGCACGTGCGCTGACCCGGGCGGCGGTGGCCGCCTTGATCACCGGGGGTGACGCGCGGGTGGCGGTGGGAACAGCCAAGGTCATCACTGCCCGGGCTTTCGCCGCTGTGGTGGACCGCGCGATCCAGGTTCACGGCGCTGAAGGCCTTACCGACGACACCCCGCTGGCGTTGTTGCACCGGACCGCCCGAGCGGCCCGCATCCTGGACGGCCCCGACGAAGTGCACATCACAACGGTCGCCCGGCGCCTGCTGGCAGGCTACCAAGGAGGCGTCGGCGCGTGACCGCACAGCGTCAGCAGAACAGCGGTGAGAAAATAGGTGCCCCAGATGACCTCATGGGACGGGGCCACACCAGCGTCAAGATCGTAACAGCCCTGTCCCAGGACACCGGTCCGCGTCAGATGATCCGCGACCAGGACGCGCGTGGTGTCGACCGCTGCCTGCCGGTAATCCGCGGCACCTGGCGTCTGCAGGCCACTGAGGGTCCACAACGCGGCGGCGGCGATCGCGGCGGCGGAGGTGTCCAGCGGGACGCCCGGTGTGACATGAGCGTCCGGATCTGTACGGACGTGCCGGGCAGGGATGACCGCTGGTGGTATCAGGCGGCCGCTCATCCGGTCCAGCCACCAGTTGGCGGTCAGGAGGGCGGCGTCACGAAACGATGGGCCGAGCCTGCTCACGGCGGCTGCGCAGCCGAGCATCCCCCAGGCCTGGCCACGGGACCACACCCCGGCCGGTGCGCCCCCTTTACCCGTCGGCCGGCCGTCTGCCGCAAGCGGCGTTTCCGGGGTGACCTGCCCGTCCGGTCCCACGAGCAGGTCGATATGCCGCGTCGCGTGCCGGACGGCCCGCGCCCGCAGCCGGTCACCGCTCCCGGACCGATCAGCATGCCAGCACAGCAGGCGACCACCGCCGCGAGCGCGTCGATGCCGGCTCTCGGCTCGCACAGCCCCCCGAAGGCGGACCCGACCGGTACCAGGCCCCAGCGGGGGTGGACGGCGGCGACGAGCGAGGCGGCCCCGACCATCGCCACCCGGGCCGCCTCGGGGTCGCCGCACAGCAGATGACCGGTACCCGCCCCGTGCCAGAACGTCATCGCGCGCGTCACGGTGTCATCACCGGCTCGGGGCGGCAACCGCGCCGTCCAGCGCCGGGCCACATCACGATCGGCCAGTTTCCCTGAATAGGCGGCCCGGATCCACAGCAGACCGACCCAGAAACCGCCGGTCCATGAACCACGCCGGGTGGTCGTCCAGACCTCCGTATGCGGATCGCAATACAAGGGGAACCTCTCCCCGACACTGGCCTCGATGACACCCACACGGGCGATCAACACTGCGAGGGCGTCGTCGAACTCGGTCACGATGCGCCCGCCGGCCGTAGCTCGGCCTGTCCCGCGATGAACGGCGCCAGGACGGCGGACCCGGCGAACACCAGCGCCACCGCCTGCCAGGCCCAGCCGTACCCGGCCGAGTCGGCGAGCAGACCGAAGGCCGTCGGCCCCACCACGAAACCACTGAAGAAACCCAGCGAGACCAGCCCGGACGCATGTCCCGTGGCGCCGCCGCGACGGACCACCGCCAGCATCGACACCGCGTTGGCTCCGGTAGCCGTCCCCCCGATACCGACCGCGCCCACCCAGACCAGGACCGACCAGGTAGGCGCTGCCGCCCAGACGACCATCGTGCACGCGGCCGCGGCGGCGGACAGCGCCCCCAGGGCCATGGTCACCTCCGACATCCGGTCCGCCCACCTAGTCCAGACGACCCGCGCGAACAGCCCGGACACCCCGAAGGCGGCGAGGACCGCCCCGGACACCCGCTCGTCCAGGCCGAGCCGCTGCGACGCGTACAGCGGCAGGTAGGTGTTCACGGCCGCCAGGGCGGTGCCGAGCAGCAGCGAGTACACCATCAGCCAGGCCAGCCATCTCGACGGCCGCGACCAGCGCCACCCCGAACCGCGTCCGGTTCCCGGTGTGGCTGCTCCGGACGCCGGACGGTTGCCCGCCGCCACCGTCCACCAGACCGCCGCCAGCAGGGTGATCGGGACGATCGCCGCGCACCGCAACCCGGCCCGCCAGCCGATCGCGCCCGCCACAGCCGGCAGCAGCAGCCCGGCGCCGAACGCCGACAGTTGGACCCCTGACTGCTTGACCCCGACCGCCAGTGCCCGCCGAGGCGGGGGAACCACGCGTGCTAGCAGCACATTCGTGGCGGGATTCGCCAGAGCCTGCCCGATACCCACGATCGCCAGAACGGCGAGCAGGACACCGTAGGAACCGGCGAACGACACACCCACCAGCGCCACCGCGACCGTCGCCGCCAGGACCATCAACCCCCACCGAGGCCCTGTGATGTCGACCAGGTGACCGGCGACCACAGACAACGCAGCAGCGACCGCAAACGTCACCGTCACCAGCCCCCCGATCCCTGCCCGCGACAGACCGAGATCATCAACTAGGAAGGGTGCGAGCGCGCTCAGCGCATACAGGGACAGCATCGACGAGGCCATCGCCATCGTCGCGACCCCCGCACCCACCCACCAGCGCCTGCCGGTCATAACCACCCCTGCTTGTCCTACTTGTCCGCCCGATGCCCTATCAGTCGTCCGGGCGGCAGTGCGTGGTTCCCGCCAGCTTCGACAATCAGATCTGCGACATCACGGCCACTGTCAGAGACCGCGCCGACGCTGCGCACGGGGCGGTGAGGTCCGCACGACCGGCCGACCTAGGCCGGATCGTCATCCGGCCGTCCGGAACGGAAAGAGTCATCACGGTCGGCTGCCCCGGCTTTACCGGAATCCCAGGCAACCATTGGAAACAATCTTTAGAATTGTAGCGACTCGCTCTCTTTCCGTTCCCATAGGGGCGGTTATGGCCGAGTCTGTAACACCGTGTCATGTCCTGACCTTCTGCGGCAAGTGCAGCTGCGGCTGCCCGGAGCTGTTCGTCGACCATGACGCGACGGCGGACCGGCGCATCGTCCTGACCGACGACTTCGGCCAGCGCATCCAGATGAGCGCCGAACAGCTCCAGGTCATCGTCGAGGAGGCCCACGCGGGCAGGATCAGCGCGCTGGTCGACGCGGAACTCGCCACCAGGGTGGGCTGAGCACACACGTGAGGGGCCACCGGCGTGCACCTCGACCGGTGCCGGCGTGACCGCGGACGCGGGAGGAGACGGGAAGTCGGGTGATGCACCAGCATGGGCAGACGGTGCGCGCCGCGCACCTGTCCGGTCACCGTCGCGGCATGTATGGCCACTGCCACGGTCGCGCTGGCCCACCTCTGCCGGCTGATCCACGCGCTTCGCGGCCGGGTGCGGCAGTTCGTCCCCACCGAGGTCGGGCATGCGTCGGTGGCGGCGGGTATGGCGGTCATGCTCACCAGACCGGGCTGGATGACCTCCTCGGCGCCGTTCGCCGCCACCTGTCTGGGCCTGGCCGCGCTGCTTCTCCTCCTGCTCCTGGCGCAACAGTGCATCCGGCCTGCTGCGCGCCGTCGGCGGCGCGCTCCGAACATCCCCAACCGCCGTGGCCCAGGTCGTTGCGGGGTGTCGTCGACGTTCCGGCTGCCGGCGGGCGATCTGTAGCCGCGATGCGGCGGCAAGCGACCGTGGCAGGTAAGGGGCATGGAGATGGGCGAGCCGGGCCGGCGGTCGACAGATGCGGCCTTCGCCACTTCAGTCAGATCGCCGCCAGATAATCCTCCGGTTGGGGAGTGGAGTCCACGATCCTGT
>NZ_CEVIVC010000064.1:0-14456 GCF_982290645.1 Protofrankia sp. CiP1_Cm_nod4 | reverse complement strand
GCCGACGTCCCTCCTCCCTCGGAGGTTGTAGCCGACGCGAGACGGGGAGTTGGGTGTCAGGGAAGGCCAGCCCTGCTCAGTTCGTCCTGAAATGCGGGGCGGTTCTTGTGGCCGGTGCGGATCCGGAGCAGGTAGTCGGCGAACTCGGCGTCGGTTCCCGCCCGGCGGTGTGAGGTGCCCCGATGACCTGCGCCCACACGCCGGCCATTCAAGCCAGCGAAATCCAGCCAGACACGATCACTGTGCCAGCGACTGCCGCGGCGCCTGTGTCTCCACCTCATCGCGACGACCAGCAGACCACGCTCCACGCGGTAACTACCCTGACCACCGCTGTCGTTGCCCTGAGTTTCCTGTTCGGGCTGGGTAACGTCTGGGCGCTGGGCATCAGGCTCGGCGTGCCTGCCTATATCGCCCCGCTGAACCCCCGCCCCTGCAGTCGATCTCTCCGTCATCGCCCTGCTGGGCACGATGCATCTTGCGGCCTGCCACGTCGTCGCCGCGCGGGAGAACAACCGCATCGAAGCCGACCACGGCCGGCTCAAAGCCTGGCTCCGGCCGACGCGCGGTCTGAAACGGCTGCGGTCCGTCCAGACGATCAGCACCGGGCACGCCCTCATCCAGAACATCCGCTGCGGCCGTTACGAGCTCGCCGTCGACACCAACCCGAGGCGGTGGCTGGCCGCCGCATTCACCGAACTCGCCGCCGCGGTCTGACCGACGGTCACCGTGGTCGGCCGGTATGCCCCGTCTCTTCGGAACGCGACAGTGCCCCACTGATGCCGGCCCCTTCGGCCGTGCGGGGCCCACCCACGATGGCCCCGGCCACGCGGCGCACCAGCCCGCGCCCGGGGCCATCGTGGTCCGTTGGACGACCTCGGTGCGCGGACCTACCGGGAGACCAGCGTGCCCGTTGCGGGGTCGACCAGGTTTTCCCTGACGAGCGCCGCGAGATGGTCGTGTACGCGCTCGGCGGCAACGTCAGGTCGATCCACCGTCGTCACACGGTCGCCGCTGGCCGTCGCGCGGACCTCGAGCTGGTGAATATCGGCTACCTCCGGGGACGCGACCGCAACTGACCTGATCTCACCCGAGAGATCGTAGACGATGTTTACCTGCATGGACTCAGTTTCCTTTCCGATGGTGGATCTGGTGTCCTGGGCCATCCGGCTCCTTATCGGGCCGTCCGGCGGATCGATTCCGGTGACGGGCGTGGACACCAGCGTAAGGCGGGCGATCCGCACGAGCGAGACGTCAGGATGTGGTCATGTACAGGTCGTAGGCCAGAAACGGAGCCGCGACGGACGGCCCCCATGGCCCGCCGGCCTTGTTGGTGATGGTGACGTTCAGCTGGATTTCACCCTTGACGTCAGGGTGGTTGGCACCCTTGAGCAGGTGGAAGACATCTGTGATCTCGGCCTGCGAATCGAACGGGACCTCCGGGTTCTTCGGGTAGGCCGTGAACGTCCTCACCTGACCACTGGGCATGTTGTCCCAGAACAGGCTCGCGCTGTTCCCCGCCCCCACGATGATGCCGCTGGCCACGCGTGTTGCCATGGTAGTCATTCCTTTCGTAAGATTAGATTCTCCGTCCTGCCTTCGACGGGAGATTTGCGTCGGCCGGGTCCTGATGGTGCCGGCTCCGCTCTTTCGCGTGATTAGACGTATTGTCAGCCACACGTCGTCGCCCTCGGCGGGAGACTCCTCGCCTCAATTCCACTGCCTAGGCCGCCGCAGCACGAGTCGACCTAACTCCTGTATCCCCCATCCCAGCCCCTACAAACCCATCCGCGTCTCCATGCCTACGACTCAAAAGGCTCTGAAGAATCGCAGGCGGGCAGAAGTCTGGATCGCAGATTTTTCGATCGCATGGAGCGACAATAGGTGTGACTCGGAGTTCAACAGATTTGTTTGTCCTTCCGTCGTGGTCACCGTCCGATCATGTCGAGATCGGAGTCCAGGCGGGACCAGGTCCGGGTGCCGACCACCCCGTCGGCCGCCAGCCCACGCTGTCCCTGGTAGTGCACCACGCCCTCATACGTCGCCGGCCCGAAATCGCCGTCCGGGGCCAGCCTGGACGGGTGGCCCCCCTCCCATCCCAACACGATATTCAAGGCGTTCTGGAGGGTCTGCACGGGCGTCCCCCGGTCAGGGAAGGTGCCGGTGCGGTGCGAGTCCTGGTCGCCCCGGCGGAGGGCCGGGTACCCGGCGAAACGATTGCCGGGCTGCGGCGTGGTCGGGTACCACTCGCTGTAGTCCACCCCCCCGGCGGCCTTCCCGACGCCCGGCACCGTGGCCGTGGCCGTGAACTGCCACGCCACCAGCGTCTCTTTGTCCCACCCGTGGGGGAGCAGACTGTCCCGCCACGTACTGGTATACGAGGGCAGCCACAGCGGTACCCCGAAGTAGGATACTCTCCCCTCCTGGAGGAAAAATTTGCCGGAGTACAGCCACTTCTCGCCGGACATATGGTCTATCTTGCCGAGGAAGTCGCGGGCGAGGTCACCACGTCGACGCGCCGGGATCGCGGCCTGTTCCAGGTCGAGGATCAGGATGTCGTCGGGGTGGTAGTTTCGGTTCACCACGTTCAGGAAATGTGCCGCCTGGTCCGCGACGTCCCGTGTGGTGGCGAAATGGTAGTGGCCGACGCGTAGCCCGGTGTGGCGAGCGTCCTTAACCCACCCCTCCCACCGTTCACTGGTATGCGTGGCCCCCTCGGTCGCCTTGATGACGATTAGCTCGTGCCCGGCGTCCTTGTAGACGTCGGCGTCGAAAGACGCGTTGTGTGTGGAGATGTCGGCGAAACGCGACATGTCGCATGCACTCCTAATATCTATCCGACTATTCGGGTCCTCCGTAGAGGTCTCTGCACGATTATTCCCAGTTTGCGTCCACATATCGCATCGCCGGGTGGTTCGCTGCTGAAGAAGACCAACAAGGATCAACAAGAAGCGATCTTGCTATTGCCGAAACCGCGTTTCCTCGCAACGAAACATCCTCCGAGTGGATGTTTACGCGGTTTCAGTGGGAATAAATCGTTTATGCTGGCCGCGGCTTTTATGGCTTTCGCGTAGTAAAGGTTGATTCGCGCATTCCATGGCCTTGAGCACGAGGGTCGTTAAGAGCGGAGATGCGACTGTCTGTCTGGTTTACCGATGCGGTGAAAGTCCCTCTTCTGCCAGAGTGAGGCAGTTCCCGGCCCGCTGGTTTACCGCCGCCCCGGCCAGGGAGAAACCTCCGTCATGAGCCCACGGAAAACCCATCCCAGTGATCTGCCCGACGCCCGCTGGGAGATGATCACCCCGATCCTGCACGCCTGGCAGAAAACCCGGCTCGACCACCGACCCACCAGCCGGCCTGCCAGCGTCGACCTGCGCGAGGTGTTCAACGCGATTCTCTACCTCAACCGCACCGGTGTTCCCTGGCGATACCTGCCCCACGACTTCCCGGCGCACGCCACCGTCTCCTTCTCCTACGCCGCCTGGCGCGACGAGGGCATCTTCACCCGGCTCGGCCACACCCTCACCGGCCGGGATAAGGGTGAGCAGTCGCTTGTCAGGACGGGAACCGGCCTCGGGCGACGAGTTCGCGTACCAGCGGACGCAGCGCGGCAGGTACCTGCGGTTCGTGGAGGACCGCTGAGCGCCGCCGGCCGGCGGCGTCGGTCACGGTGAACCGGTATTGGTAGAGGTCGGCCCCCTGGGGGGGTGCTGCCGGCTGATCCCAGCCGAGGGTGTCCAGCGCGGCTTCGGCCTGCCCGGCCTGCTCCGGGTCGAGTTCGCTGGTGTCGAGGACGGCATGCAGAACCAGGCCTGCGAAGCCGCCGCTGCGTTCGAACTCCACACGCACCCTTCGATGATGCCCCGGGGGGAGAGCCCCTGTCAGGCCAGGTCAGGCCGCGGACCCCCGTGTTGTTAGTTCAGTGGAACCTTCACCGCGTCCCAGCCGTCCCGTACCGCCTGGGCTTCGTCGCTGGTCGGACCGTATATCTGCTGCGCCTGGCGGAGGGTGATCCGAGCGAAGGTACGGAACTCGGGAGAAGGACGGTCGAGCTCGGGGTCCCGCAGCGCGGCATACCAGATGGCGCCCGGCGCTTCCCAGGCGAAACCGCCGAGGGTATCGGCGACGACGTAGAAGGCCCGGTTCGGGATGCCGGAGTTGATGTGCACACCGCCGTCGTCCGAGGGCGTGAGGACATAGTGGTTCATGTCGGCCGGCTGGTCGTCGTGCGGGTTGGTGGTGCCGGGTGCCTTCAACGACCGCAGCGCCGGCCTGAGCGCGGGGCCGACGATGTCCGCGCCGATCAGCCAGTCGGCATCGGAGGCCTTCTGGCTCAACCGGTACTGCTTGACCAGACTGCCCATGACGTCGGAGATGGACTCGTTGAGCGCACCGGACTGACCGCTGTAGGCCAGGTTTGCCTCGTGCCGGGTGACCCCGTGGGTGAGTTCGTGGGCGATCACATCGACCCCCGCCGTCGTGCGGGTGAACCACCGGCCGTCGCCGTCACCGAAGAACATGTAGCCGGCAGCGTCGTAGGAGGCGTTGTCATGATCCTGACCGAAGTGGACCCCGCCGAGCAGCGGCTGCCCCTGGCCGTCGATGGAGTCACGGTCGAAGGTTCGCCAGTAGAAGTCGTACGTCGCGCCGAAGCCGTCGTACGCTTCGTCGACCGCCGGGTCACCGGTTGCCGGTTGCCCTTCGCCCCGTACCGGGGTACCCAGCGTCTGGATTTCCTGATGATGCTGGTCGTAGATGGTGCGCTGCGGCCGGCCGCCCTGCCGGCCGAACGTGGTCGGGCGGACCGCCCACCCCCTGGAACGGGCGGCCGTCTCGGCGCGGGCCAGTCGGAAGGAGTGGTCCAACTGCAGGGTGCGTAGCGCTGCCGCCCGCTCCTCCTCGGTCTCGCCCTCGCGGACGATCCGAGCCAGCAGGTCGGGTGGGACGATGCAGTGCAACGGCCGGTGCGGCATCGTTCCCGAACGGTACATGACCATGAGAGCCCCTTCCTTCGCCTTCCCTTTCGAGCGAGTCGCTCCCCGGTGTACCCATCTACGTAACTAAACGAACACAGAACATGGATAGCCGTCCCCATCTGCCCGGGTCTGTTGCACGGACCACGGTCCACCCCGGCAGTCGGCATGATCGGGTGATGCGCCGCCGCCACGTCCGACCGATGGTCCCAGTCTCGGAGTTCAGCGAGTTCCGACCCCTCCGGAGGTGATCGTCCTGGCGGTCCGCTGGCACTGTATGCATCCTGCCAGTGCCCGAAACTCATCCGTAGGCCCTGACCAGGGCATCTACATTACTCGATGATCGAATCCGATTGGTCGATAGGTCTTCTGCCGCAGGCGACCAGTAGGACTTTGTTAGGTAACTCCGGTCGCTGCGATCGGCGCTGTGGGTAACGGATCGTAGGGTTGGTGGCAGGTGCGGCAGGCGCCGGTCCAAACGTTGAGCAGGCTCTGGAGCATGCGGAGGACTCCGTAGAGGGTCAGGCCGGCGCAGGGGCTGACTGGAAAACCCGACGTGACGTGGGCAGGCCCGCGCCCACCGGGGCACTTGGCCACTGGTAGGCGCGAGGGCGGCGGTTCGAGTGTGGCTGCCGGCTGGCCCTTCTGTAGGCGAGGCTAGCGGGTCGGGCTTCAGGCCGCGGCGAGTATTGTCGCGCAGCGCGACGAACCTTGAGCGCATCGCCGCGGTTGGGTTGCCGGGGCCGTGGTGGGTGCCGCGCCGCCAGGTCACCCACCGCGCCGCGCGCCGGCCCGTGGCCAGGACCAGGGCCTTCAGCGTCGACGGCGGGTCGGGGTAGGCCGGTACCGGTGGGCGGCCGTTGCCGGAATAGGGCGGTCGGACCGGTTCGGCGGCGGCCGGGTGCGCGGTCGCGGTGGGGGTCACGCCGACGACGTAGGCCAGGTTCCGGTCGGTGAGGCCCTGGCGGAACTCGGCCGAGTCGCCGTAGCCGGCGTCCGCGAGCACCGGCCGGGCGGGCACATCCCAGCCGAGGGCCTCGTCGAGCATGTCGAGTGCCAGGCGCCACTTCTCCCGGTGCCGCGCGGCGTCGGGGATCTGCGCCCGTGCCCGGCGGGCACGGACCGCGGCGGCCTCGGCCGGGTCGTCGACGCCGGTGTCGTCCCAGCTCGCGGGCAGGAACAGCCGCCAGTCCAGCGCCGCCGACGCCCAGTCCGTGGCCGCGTGCACAGACACCCCGACCTGGCAGCTACCGACCTTGCCCAACGTGCCCGAGTACAGACACTGTTGGCGAATTCGGTCAGGCGGCGTCGGGGAGCGCGGCGAGGGATGAGGTTCGGGTTGCCGCCAGAGGCACCCCGCAGAGCCAGGCATCGACGCGGATGAGGTTGATGGCTGCGGCGCTCAGGAGCTGCTGGAGACGAATCTTGGCCAGGTCGCGGTAGCGGGCATGTCTGATGCCGGGTCCCCGAACCGCCTGGGAGATCGTTCCTTCGACGCCCGCCCTGCGGTGGAAGTGCGTCTTCCATTCCTCGGTGGCCTGCTCACGACGGGCCTGCTGCAGCATCTCGTGCTCGGCCTGCCCGCGGACGACCAGATCGCGTGGTTCGTCGACCCGGCGGGTGCAGCTGCGGCGAACCGGGCACCTCGCGCAGGCCCCGTCCGGGAACCGGATCCGGATCACTTCATGCCCTCGGTTGTCGAGCTGCGGGTGCCACGAGGTGGCGACAGCGCCCTGCGGGCAGGTCGCGGTACGCCCCTGCCAGTCGATCGTGAAGGCGGAGACGTCAAACCCCTGCCCTCGCCTGGCCTGCCAGCTCGTGTCCGGCGGCATCGGCCCGGTCAACCGCACGCCGTGGTCGCGGGCTTGCGACAGCACGGCTTCGGCCGACATGTAGCCGGTATCGACCAGGTGCTCGTCGGGCAGCAGCTCGCGTTCCGCGAGCCGGTCGTGGATGCGCTCGACCGTGCCCTGATCGCTGCGGGCGGCGTCGGTGGTCTCCACGTTGACGATCACATGGGGTCGGTCCGGGCCGCAGGACTCGGTCAGGTGGCTTTTGTAGCCGGTCCAGGACGCCGACCGTTTGATCGCGTAACGGCACTCGACGTCGTACGGCGAGGCGATGCGTTCCGTCGACGGCGGAAGCTCGCCGGCCTCCCGCCAGCGTAGGACACCCCCGCGGGTGTCGAACTGCTGCTGCCACACCGCGCGCAGCACCCGCACGGCCTCCACCTCCGCCAGCCAGGCCGGAGCATCGTCGGTGTCGACCGTCTCGACGTAGGCCGCGCGTTCCGCCGGCTGCTGCGGCAGCCGGTAGTTCTCCACCCGGTGGCCGTAGCGGTCGGGCCATTCGGTGGGCATCCATGCCCCCAACCAGCGCGCCGCCGCCACGGCCAGGGCGTTCAACGCCGCCCGGACGGTCTCCCCGATCAGCTCCAGGCGGTTGAGTGTGCGGACCGCGGCCAGCACATGGGTGGAGTCCGTGCGGGCCGGGCCGCCATCACCGAGCAGTCCCGCGACGCGGCAGACATCAAGGACCCGGGTCAGCACCCGCTGCTCGGCGGAGCCGTCGACCAGCCGAGCGCGGAACTCACTGAGCACCGAGAAGTCGAAGCCCGGATCGGTCAGTTCCAGGCCGAGCGTGTACTTCCACGCGATCCGGTCGCGTACCGCCGTGGCCGCCTGACGATCCGACAGCCCCTCCGGGAACTGCAGAACCGAGACCATCGCCAGCTGACCGGGCGGCCAGGCGGGCCGGCCTCTGCGGGGGAACAGATCCGCGAAGTCCTCATCGCGGAACACCGGTCCCAGCGCATCACGGACCCGAATGATCGGGCAGCCGGCCGGGAACGCAGCCCGGGCCACCTCGACGGTCAGCGCAGGAACCGCACCGGGAACCTCCGGGTGCAACGACATCATCGATCACCTCACCGCGACACCCCCCACGACCAGCCGGCAACACCACCATCACACCGCTCGGCTCTCTCTTCCCGCGGAGCCGGACGAGGAATTCGCCAACAGTGTCAGTACATCCGCGCCACCCCCGGCGAGGCCGGACCGTCCTTCGGGAAGCCGGTGCCGTCGACGACCAGCGCCTCCGGCCGCACGAACTCGACCGCCCAGCCGGCCAGCCGGCGGCGCACCTCGCCGTACTCCCAGGTCGAGTTCCGCAGGAACTGCTGCAACCCCTGATGATCGACCCCGAGCCGCTCGGCCATCGGCACCAGGCTCTTGCGCTTCCCGTCCAACATCAGCCCACGCAGGTAGAGCTCGCCCTTCGCCCGCTGGTCCCTGCGCGGCAGATCCACGAACATCCGCGCCGCGAACTCCTCCACGACCGGACGCACCGCAGCCATCTCCTCCGGCGTCACGACCAGCAGCCAACCAGACGAAGATCCCGACCCTCCAACCAGCCGATCAAGAATCTAACAAAATCCTACCAGTCACAAGATGGTACAAATTACCTGTCTCATCCCATCTTGGCGGGTAGGGTGGGATCTGTGGGGGTGCCGCCCTCAAGGGCGGTCCCTACCGCGATCGCCCGATCAAGGACCCGGCAGACGCAACAGACCCGACTGCCACCTTTGGCTGCATTCTCAGCTAAACGGAGATAATTCACTGCATAGATGTATTAAATATATCGTTCATTGATGCGCGGCAGCTGGACGCTGCTCACGCGGCAAGCGCTATATTTGTTCCGGCACGCGGAGTGGATCCGGGTTTGCTGGCGAATCACCGTCGTTTTATTCCGCGGAGATTTTTCACGTCTTCAGCGCAGAGCTGCCTTGAAGTGCAATTAATGTAGGTGATTTCTGATGTGTAACTCGACAGTTCGCCAAAAATTCGCGGGGAATCGATGTGTGTTCGGGCCGTGACAGGGAAGGGTCGACTGCGACAGCAGTGACAACATCGACACACAAGGGGATAGGGTGACCCGAGAAGCTGCTTCAGCGGCTGCTGTCGAACATTATTCAGAACGTCATTATCAGTTTGGGTTTCGGCGGTTCGGTCGTGATGTACGGGTTGGCCGAGGCAGGACAGCGCCGACCCATCGCGGTCAAGGTGCTGCGCGCCAAGGTGCCTGTTCATTACATAGTCAATGTCAACGCCGACCGGTTGCACGAGGCGAACATCCGTGGGGAGACGTCAACGCACGCCCGGCGTGCCGAGCAGCGCATCCCCTTGGACTCACCCTACCCACCGGGCCCGGGGCGGGGACGGGAGCGGTCCGAACCGAGCACGCCGTTGTCCGCCGAGGAGATGAAAGACTACGTCGCGGCCAGCACAACTGACAGCGAACAGGGTTTCCACGTCGGGCACGCCCGTGGTGAGCGGCTGTCCGTACGGCTGGTCATCACCCTCGACGATGTTGACCGATTCGTCACCGAACCCGCCCGGCCCACATGCGTACCGACACCATGCACGCCGACGCGCTTGGCAGCAAGCTGTCCGTCGACGAAGACGCCCGACCCGACCCGCCGCCGCATGCACTACCGGCTGCCGTGTCAACTCGACGGACGGCAGCATGCCCTCACCAAGATTATCAAAGGCGATTCTGGAACCCTGGCCCGCTTCAACCAGCTTTGGGACGTCTACGCATATCCACCTTATATCCCCGGAGGATTTTGATGACCATCGTCGCTGCGCCGGCCCCGCGCCGGCTGGCCGTCGCCTTCATACATGGCGTTGAAATTTCCGATCCGCATTTTGCGGACGAGGCCGCGAACCTGCTCCGCCGTTCCTTCCGGCGCCGTGGCATCAATCCCGATGACGCGCTGGTCATCCGGCCAATATCCTGGGCGCAGGAACTCGAAGACGTTCATGATCGGATGTTCACCCGGTCCTTCGGGCCATTGTCCTGGGAGTACATGAACAAGTTGACCCGCCTGGTCACCGATATCAACACCGGTTCCAATCTGGCCTTGCTCCCAGCGGCGGCAAGTCTACTGGTACGCAAAGTGCTGGGTGCCGACCTCATAGGACGGGTCGTGGACAGCAAGCTGCCGCAGCTCCGGCCGTGGTTGTCGTGGCTGCCGTGGGGTGGCGGGCTCAACTACCCGACGCTGCGCTGGCTGATCGTGCATTTTCTCGGCGACGCCGTCTCCTACCAGACGACCAATGACGACCGCGAACTCTACGACCGCGTCCACGGGCGATTCGCCGAGACCCTCCACGACCTGGCTGCCGATCCCGAATGCGGTGATGACGCACCCCTGTGTGTGATCGCCCACAGCCTCGGCACGGTCGTCGCCAGCAACTACTTCTACGACATCCAGAACGGGGGGCCCGACCTCAAGCTGGTGGATAACCAGATCAAGGGCCGAATAGACAAAAGCCCCATGAGGCGCGGCGAGACGCTCACGTTCTTCTTCACCCTCGGCAGCCCGCTCGCACTGTGGGCGTCACGCTTCGGCAGCTTCGGCACACCGATCACCGTCCCCGCACCCCAACTGAACAACCATCACCAAGGGCTGACCGGCCGGTGGGTCAATGTCGTCGACCGCGACGACGTTATCGCGTACCCCTCCGCCCCCTGGGAGCCCAGTACCGAGCACGTGTCCACGAAGAAAAGATCATGCGGGTCGGACCCCGCTGGTTGTCCTGGACCCCACTGGTGCATCCCACCTACTGGAACGATCCCAAGGTTATCGACACCGTCATCGCCCCGCCCCTCATCGAGGCTTGGCACGCACTTAACCCCGCCCCTCACCCCCTGATCGGCGGTTCACTGAGGCAGAACTATATTACCCGAAGAAAACATTTTTCAATCACCCTATGAAGCGATGAAATAAATTTCGAATCCGGTCAAATTGAACATTGGGCGATGATTTGTTTTCTTGCACCAGGTCAAGGGAAATAACGCCATGGATTCATGGTATACGGCATGGGGAGGAATAGGTGCGACCATTCTGGTTCTATGGATGATCGCCAGCCGTTTCAGCCGTCGATCACTACACTGGATCGAGGGTCTCATCATTGTTATATGGAGCATTTTTCTAATTCGAGAAGGAATCGGCGACAGCGACAAAGGCTCCAGATTGACCACGGCCTTCCTGCACGGCGGCGATCAACTAATTCATGGACTTTTTACGCCATTTTTCGGAAAGCCGATCCCGGGACAGGCCGGATGGATCGTACTGGTCGGCGCTGCGGCGCTACTGTGGCTGTTTATGGATCTGCGGTGTATACGCCGCGAACAGCCAACCGTCAAGGTACAGTCCCACAATAATACACAGAACGATGGAGCATCAGATGTTTCTGCTGAAATTCTGAAAAAGGTCGAATTCTGCCTGCCTGCCATCGAGGTAAGGCGGCCGTCGATATTTCCCGGCGGAACCACACTGGAAAGTGCTGCGAGTGTAGTTGAGAGCACCGACACAGGCGGTGCCAAGACGGTGGCTGCATTAATGCGGCTAGTCCAGCGGATCAAACCTTCCACCCGCTCCTTCATAGTGCGTGTCCTTGCCGAGGAACGTTCGACGGAAGAACATGATTGGTCGGCGGACGACGGATCGGGTCGTAACGGCAGGAACGAGGAGACGAGCTCTCCTGGTACAAAGCCTCCGCCGCTCCTTGTGACCGTCGATTTGGTTGATGCACGCAACATGCAGAGTCAGGCCGTCAAGGTTCTGGCCTGTGTCGAAGACGAGGCGGCTGAGCGGGTTGCCGCATGGACGGCCCGGCAGGTTTTCCTGCAAGACCCCTCGACCCCACGGTGGGCCGTCGGATCATTCGATGGTCAACAGCTCGCCGCATACCTTCTCGCCCAGCGAGAGTGCATGTTTCAGCACGGGACGTACGCTGATTTGCTCTCCTGGCGAAAGATGCGACGAGAATGGCTCACGGATGGGATACGCCACGGCGTAGGAACAGCGGGCGTGATCGGCTACGAGCTGGCATTGATCGAAAGCCTGAACAGTAAATATTTGGAGGCTCTGCTCCGGCATTTGGCGAATCGCGAGGCAAGTCCACGTTTCCTTCGTGGTCGTTTTCGGACAGCCATGTCACTCTCCGAGATGGCGGGAAACATATTCCACGACCAGTGGTCGAGCAAGCCAGCCGACGAATCTCCTGTTTCCTGGAAACCAGACAAGCGCACACGCAGCGAGCTGGCCTCTTATCTGAAAGAGTCTCGCCACCTCGCCGGGTTGAAGTCTGAGGAAATCGCTCTGATAGAAGCGGAAGGGCTGTGCGGGCATCAACGAGAGAAGCTACGACACAGTATTTTGGACCTAGCCGAAAAGGAATTTAAAGATTACCGCCGACAGCTCGGCTTGGTCAACCTAGCCTACCATTTGATACGCTACCGCGATGAACGAGGTGAAAGGCTTCCCTATTTCAGGAGTCCACGCAAGCGCCGGGAAGCTAAGTCGAATGCCGATATGTCGTTGAGGCTGGTGCAGGCACGCCGCGCAGCCATCAAAAACAATACGGAGGGACTGCGAAAAACCCAACAGTATGTTTTGCAGACCACTCCCCCATCCGGGGAAATTCTTCCCTCCAAGGAACAACAGGGTTGTCGACTTAGTCGCTACTTCCACAAGCGTTGGTCGCCAACGTGGACGAATTTTTATGATGCGGCCTGCATTTTGGCAATAAACGCACCGGAAGGCAATTATCCCGACAGCGAAATGATCGAGGATGTCGTCCGTCTGTTGACGCGGGCCATTGAGGATCCTGGCTGCGATCTCGAATATCCCTCTGAAGCCATCGCGAAAGACCCGGATCTACTGCATATACGGCGATGTGATAAGTTTGAAGAATTCATAAAAAGGCACGCTCGGCGGGACTTCAAAGCCGGCCCGCAAGTGCGAGTGGAGAACGACTGGTTCGCATCTCTGGCGCCGGTTAAGAGCGTGTCTCATGTGGGGTGTGGGAGTTTCTTCCAGCAGGTGATCGCGGCGGCCAGGCAGAGGAACCCGAGGAAGTTGCGGCCGTTGCGTTCGTAGCGGATGGTCAGCCAGCGGTAGCCATCAAGCCACGCGATCGTCCTTTCAATCTTCCACCTGTACCGGCCAAGGCGTTCGCTGCTCTCGTCGTCCCCGCCCGTGCGGGGATCTTCCGGCGTCTTTCTTCCGGCGTCTTTGGCCGCCCGGGACGCGGCTTTGGCGTCGTCCCCGCCCGTGCGGGGATCTTCCCTAGTGCAACGTTCCTCATTACGGTTGTAAATCGTCTGTGCCGGTGGGATCCTGGTAGGGAGGCGATCCGTCATGCCGAAGTTGGTGTATGCCCGCCCTCCCGCGGACACGGAGGAGGAGCGGAAGATCCGGAAGCTGGCCGGGTCACGGCACGCTCCCGGCGACTGGATCATACGGGCGAAGATGATCGTGGCCAGCTGGGACGGTGAACGCACCAGCACCATCGCCGCCAGGCTGGGCTGCCACATGCAGACCGTGCGCGAACGCCTGGCCCGGTTCAACGCCGAGGGCCTCGACGGGCTCGGCGACCGCCCCGGGGCCGGCCGTGTCTTCGGTCAGGCCAGTTGGATCTGTCGCTGATCTTGTGATCCTTCCGGCCCTGCCTGTGATCATCGGGCGAGGAGTACTCGTTTCCGGAGGAGGTCGAAGTTGGCGCGGCCGAACATCTGCCTTTTGATCGTTTTAAAAGTTACGTGGAATCTGGCCGGGGTGATCATGTCTCCCCGATGCGACCACGGACTTGGGAGATGGCTTGAGCGGCACGACGGTGCTGACGGAGAAGTGGCCGGTGCTCGGCCGGCACGAGCAGGCGGCGGTGTGGCTGCAGATCTGGACGGATCTCGGTCGGGCTCCGAGGACGATCGACGCCTACGCGCGTGGGCTGGCCGAGTACCTGCTGATGTGCGAGCGGGAGGACGTCGACCCGGTCACCGCGAACCATGCCCACGTCGCCGTCTTCGTGCGGGAGCTGACGTCGCGGCCGAGCCTGCGGGGCGCGAACGTGGTGGCTATCGACTCGGGGGCCGGGCTGGCGAACGCCACGATCCAGCAGCGTCTGGTGCCGGTCCGGCTGTTCTACGACTTTCTGATGGAAGAGGGGCTGCGGGAGTCCAATCCGGTGGGTCGGGGCCGTTACACCCCTGGCGGACGGGCTGGCGGAGCGCAGCGCGGCTTGGTGCCGCGGCTGACCAGGCTGCCGTGGATTCCCAGCGAGCAGGAGTGGCTGCGGCTGTTGGAGGAGGCAGGCCGGGAGCCGGCGCGTAATCGCCTGATGCTGGCGCTGGCCTACGATGCCGCGCTGCGGCGCGAGGAGTTGTGCTCGCTGCGTACCGATGACGTCGACCCGGCGCACCGCACGCTGCGGGTCCGGGCGGAGAGGACGAAGAACCGGCTGGAGCGCGTCGTGCCGTACTCGGCCTCGACCGGGGTCCTGCTGTCGCAATACCTCGCGCACCGGGTTTCGGTGAGCCGGGCGAGGGGGTCGTTGTTCCTGTCGGAGTCGCGGCGCAACCACGCCCAGCCGTTGAGCTTGTGGACCTGGTCAAAGGTGGTCCGCCGGATCGCCCTGG
>NZ_CEVIVC010000063.1:19692-28654 GCF_982290645.1 Protofrankia sp. CiP1_Cm_nod4 | reverse complement strand
GGAGCCGCGGCGATCTCTGTCCGGCGCGGCTGCTCCGGCAGAGCCGGCGGCGGCGGGGCGGACGGGGCGAAGGCGGCTGGTGCTGGTGCTGGTGCTGGTGCAAGGTAGCCGTTGATCGCCGGGGGACGCTGTCCGCCGCGTTCGATCTCGGCCAGCGACGAGAGGATCTCGTTGGCGCGGATGTGCGCCTGCCCGATCGCCAGGCTCTGGTCCTTCACGCTCTCGACCGCCCGCGCGAGCCAGGCCCCGCCGGCCTCGTCCACGCCGGGCTGCCGCTGGTGCAGGATCTCCACCAGCCCTTCGGCGACCTGCAGCTGGCTTTCCAGATACCGGGAGTGCAGCGCCACATGCTGCGCGACCACGTCGTCGAGGCCGCTGCCGTCCCCGGCATCATCGACACGGCCGCTGCCCACCGCGTCGGCGCTGTGGGAGTGGGCCGCCGCCGGTGGTGCGGCGATAGCGACGGCCGGCGGCCACGCTGCCGCCGGCTGTGGGGCCGCCGACGTGGTCGGCGCTGGCGCGGCCGTCGAGGATGCGGCCGTCGATGATGCGGCGGCATGGCCGGCGGAGAGGACCGACGGGCCGGGTACCGACGGGCCGCCCGGCGCCGCCGCGTCCGCCGGCACCTGGTGGCCGTCCTGACGAGCGGCCCGGTGGGCGTCCGCGACATCCGCGTCGATCCCGTTACCAGCCCCGAGGCCGAGGCCGAGCCCGAAACCGTTGTCGCCGCCTGTCCCGTTGCCGCCTGTCCCGCTGGCGCCGCTGGCGCCGCTGGCGCCGCTGGCGGCCAGAGTGACGACCGACGCCCGGAAACCGTCGTCGAGCGCGGCCCGATAGGCGGCGCGGCGGGACTCCGGCACGTAGTCGGCTCCGTTCAGGGTCACGGCCATGCCCCGGGACTTCGGCGCCACCCACGCGGGGGCGTCGTACCGGTTGATCCCGCTGATCGGCGCGCCGAGAACCGCGAGCTGGACGGCGGCCTGCTTCAACGCGACGTCGCTGTCGCCGAGCGGGCCGGCGTCGGTGGGAACGGCGACGATGCCGGACTCCTCGAGGGTCCGCCTGGCCAGCGCGGTCAGCACCTGCTTGGGGCCGAACTCGACGAACACGTTGCAGCCGTCCGCACGGATAGCCGCCAGGGCCTGGACGAACTCGACCGGCTGGAGCAGCTGCTCGGTCAGCGCGCGCCGGTTCGCCTCGGTGTCCGGCCCGTACCGGACGCCCGCGGTGTTGGCGTAGACCGGCTGCCGCGGCTCGCCGATCCGCGCCGTCGAGACGGCGTGCCCGAACGCCTCGACGGCATGCGCCACATGGGAGGTGTGGAAGGCCGCGGAGACGGGCAGCGGCCGGGCGCCCAGCTGCCGCTGCTTGCATTCCTGGACGACCTCGCCGACCGCCTGGGTCTCCCCGCCGACGACCACCTGGTCCGGCGCGTTGTGATTGCAGATCACCACGCCGGGGAAGGCGCGGAGGATGTCGTCGACCTGCTCCCGGGTGGCCTGGACGGCGGCCATGGTGCCCGGGTCGTGGTCGGGGTCCTCGGCGGGCGGGGCCATCGCCTCGCCGCGGGCGCGGGCGAGGCGGAAGAAGTCCGCGTCGTCGAGGGCGCCCGCGGCCCACAGCGCGGTGAGCTCCCCGAAGCTGTGCCCGAGGAATCCCGCGCAGCGCAGGCCCAGCTCGGCGAGGTAGCGGAACTGGCCGGCCGAGAGCGCCCCGATCGCGGGCTGGGCGTACTCGGTCCGGCGCAGGGTGCTCTCCTGCTTCTGGCGTAGTTCCGCGTCGAAGACGGGCGGCGGGTAGATGATCGCGCCCAGCCGGCGGTCGGCTCCGGCGAACGCCTCGTTCGCGTCGTCGACGGCCCCGGCCACGGCCGGGATGTTGAGCACCGCCTCCAGGCCCATGTCCAGGTACTGGCTGCCCTGCCCGGCGAACAGCGCGCCCACCTTCAGGCCGGCCAGCGCCCGGGCGCGGAAGAACACCCCCGCCGGATGCGTCCACTGCGCCGCGTCCGGGGCGGCGGCGAGCTGCTCGACCGCCAGGGCGAGCAGGCGCTGGGCGGTCTCGTCGTCCACGGCGACGAAGCCGACCCGGGCGTGCTCCGCCGGGATCGGCGTGCTGTCGCCCGGCTCGGCGCCGGAGCGCAGCAGCTCCAGCAGGCTGGCGGTGTCGGCCGCGTGCCAGAGGTGGGCGCGGGCGGTGCGGTGCAGTGTCGTGGTGGCGCGGCGCTCGCCGGTGTGCTCCTCGGAGGCCGTGTGTTCCTCAAGAACGACGTGGAAGTTCGTCCCGCCGAAGCCCATCGCCGAGGCGGCGGCCCGGCGGACCGGCCGGGCCGGGTCGCGGATCCACGGCCGGGTCCGGGTGTTGACGTACAACGGCCCGCCGGTGAAGTCGATCGCGCTGTTGGGATGCTCCACGTTGATCGTCGGCGGCAGCGTCCGGTGGTGCAGGGCGAGCGCGAGCTTTATCAGGCTCGCCGTGCCCGCGGCGCCCTTGGTGTGGCCGATCTGCGACTTCACGCTGCCGACCGCGGCGAAGTGCCGCTCGCCGCCCGCCTCGGCCAGCGCCTCGGTCAGCGCGGACAGCTCGGTCCTGTCCCCCACCGCGGTGCCGGTGGCGTGTGCCTCGAACAGCTCGACGGACGCGGGCGAGCAGTCGGCGTCGGCGTAGGCGCGGGCCAGCGCCAGCCGCTGCCCTTCGGCACGGGGCGCGTAGATGCTCTTGGACCGGCCGTCGCTGGACGAGCCGATGCCGCGGATGACCGCGTAGACACGGTTGCCGTCCCGCTCGGCGTCGGCGAGCCGCTTCAGCGCGATCATGCCGATGCCCTCGCCGATGAGGGTGCCGTCGGCGGCGTCGTCGAACGGCCGGATCCGCCCGCTCTTCGACAGGGCCTGGGTCTTGCTGAAGCACATGTACCCGAAGATCGAGTTCTCGGTGTCGGCGCCACCGGCGATCATCATCTCGGCCCGGCCGTCGACCAGCTCGGCCACGGCCATCCGCAGGGCTGACAGCGACGCCGCGCAGGCCGCGTCCACCGTGCAGTTCATCCCGCCCAGCCCCAGGCGGTTGGCGACCCGGCCGGAGACCACGTTGGCCAGCAGGCCGGGGAAGGAGTTCTCCTCCCACGGCGCGAACGCCTGGACGTACTTGGCGGCGATGGCCTCGGCGTCGGACGCGCTGAGCCCGCAGCTACGGACCACTTCCTTCAGGACGGGGGTCGACAGCCGGGCGGCCAGCGGATGCATCAGCGGGACCGGCCCGGTGACCCCCAGGACCACCCCGGTGCGGGTGGCGTCGTACCAGTCGGAGCCGGTCGCGCCCGCGTCGCGCAGCAGGTCCCGGGCCACGATCAGGCTCAGGGTCTGCATGACGCTGGTGACCTCGAGCTGGTTCGGCGGGATGCCGAACTCCAGCGGGTCGAAGTCGACGTCGGGGATGAAGCCGCCGCGGCGCGAGTAGGTCATGTCCGGGACGGTCGGATCGGGGTCGTAGTAGTCGTCCAGGTTCCACCGGTCCGCCGGGACGTCCTGTGTGCAGTCCGTCGCGTCGACGATGTTCTGCCAGTACTCCCGGTAGTTGTAAGCGTTCGGGAAGAGACCGGCCATACCGACTATCGCGATCGGATTGTCGGCCAGGCGCCGTTGCGCCAGCGTGTCGCCGCTCACCGTTTTCCTCTCCTGAGCTTTCCTTGAGCCTTGTCGCAGCGGATGGTCCCGGCCTTTTCCGTGGCCCGGGCCCGCGTTTTCGGGTGCGGTGCCCGCGAGGCTCCGCGTTTCCGCGCCCCGCTTTCCCGGATACTGCTTTCCCGGAAACTTCTCTCCCGGGTTCCCGTTCCTGGGCCGGCCGCCGGCGGGCGCCTCGGATCCGGCATGTTCCGCCGGCTCGCCCGGTGCCCGCGGGCACACGAAAGAGCCGGGACGGGGAGCCAGCGGCGCTGGTTCCCCACTCGGCCGTGCCGTGCGGCGGCCCGGTGAAGCCGGGCCGGTGGGACCTTCTGGATCGGCGTGCGGACATCCGCGGCCGGCTGCCGGCCGGCGCGAGAAAAACCATGACCGTGCCTGTCCGGCCGTCCTGCCACGCCGGCCGTCCTGGCATTTCAGGTGATCTGGTGTTCCGAGTGATCTGGCATATCGGCTGGTCTGTTGTCTCGGCTGGTCCGATGTTCGGGCTGGTCCGATGTTCGGGCTGGTCTAGTACGACAGTGGTCCGGCACCGACGCCGGCGAACGGGGAGGCCGTGGACAGCGGCACCATTCCGGTGGCCAGGCCGACGAGGTCCGCCATGGCTTCGGCGAAGTGCTGGTGACCGATGGGGCTGGGGTGCAGGCCGTCGGCCGACCACATGGCCGGGTCCGCCCATTCCCGGCTGTCGACGACGTCCAGGCAGAGCGCGCCGGTACGTGCGGAGATCTCCCGCAGGTACTCGTTCGCCTCGGCGAAACGGCCCCGCAGGAGCTCCTGGAAGGACGCCGGCAACGGGAGGTTGCCGGGAATGTCCGCGTAGGTCGCGGTGAACATCACCGTGTCCGGGCCGGACAGCGTCGCGAAGATCGCCTCGAGATTCCGCCGGAAGCGGGCCGCGTCGTAGTCCCGGATCAGGTCATTGACCCCGGCCACGAACCCGATCAGCGGGGCCTTGTTCACCAGCGCGACCCGAAGCTGCCGGTCGATCACATCCTGGGTGGTCGCGTCGAAGGTCCCCAGGTTGAGGCAGCCGCTGCCCGCGATCCCGAACATCTCGGCGAACCGGGGCACCCAGCCGCGGTACGCCCCGTCCGGTGCGGGGTCGCCCCGGCCCTCGACGAAACTGTCACCGACGACCGTCATCCGCGCTTTCGCCATCATGTTCCCCGCTTCGTCCCGAGCTGCCCGCGAAAAGATTCCACAAGTTGGATGCCAGCCCACCCGTCCGTGCGGTCGTCACGCATTGTTCACACCCCTGTCATGTTATCCGGCAGGTCTTGGCACGGGCATTCGCCAGCAAGTTTCCTCTCAATTGTGCGAAGCATCCGAAAGAACGGTCAACGCCAATCCCGGATACCTATTGCCTGATCAGGGCGGGCTATCGACGCTATCCACGGGAAAACAGGATGCCCGCTCCAGAATTCTCGACAAATTTCGGCAGAGTTCACTGTCCCGTGGGGCCCGCCATACATCACCGGCCCGCTGCCACTGTCGCGGGAGGCCGCCGGGCGTGCCCGGACATCGTCACGCACTCTTCGGGAAACTTGTGCGACCGATACATTTTACAGCATTACACAGGTTTTGCACCAGTTCGTCCACAGTGCCGGCGGAACCCGTTCAGCCCGCCGCGATGCTGCAGGCATAGTCGAAGTGGAACTTGGCCAGCAGCACGTCGGCGTCGTCGTAGAGCAGCGCCCTGCCGTCCAGGTCGAACTGCTCCGCGGCCGTGCTGGCCAGGATTCGCCGCGCCTCTCGCTCGTCCACGGTGGCGATCGCGCGGACCCGGCCGACGGCCGGCTTCCGGAAAATCGACCGCGCGTCCCGGACCACCGTGTACTCGACCCGGGCCAGGCGCGGCGCCAGCGCGCCGGCCAGCGCGGCGGCACCGGCGATATCCGCGGCCAGGAAGAGCGCGCCGGCGTGCACCGTCCCCAGATGATTGGTGAGGTTCCTGTCCGCCGGAATCTCGACCACCGCGCGGTCCGGCCCAACCTCGGTGATATCGGCCCCGACGAAACGACCGAAGGGCACGAGCGAGTTCGTGATCTCACGAATCCGTTCGTAGTCGACGACTCCGCCGGTGGCCTCGCTGAATATCGCATACCCGGCCTGGGCGGGCGGAACCCGCGTGTCACTGGTCACGTCTACCATCCCAACACTGTTTTCCTACCGGACCGTGAACAGGTGTCGAACCGGTCACCGGAGGCGGCGGAAAAAGAGGTGAAGCGCCATGCGGGCAGGAGCGCGCGGGGCGGGGGAAAACGGGCACGAAGACGGTCCGCACCGCGGCGGCGCCCAGCGGAGCCCATCAGCGGAGTTCGCCAGCGGAGTTCGCCAGCGGAGTTCGCCGGTGCGCCTCACCGGTGAGCGCGCAGCACCCGGCGGGCGATGGACCAGCGCAGCACCTCGGACGGGCCCTCGTAGATCCGGAAACCCCGCGCCTCGACAAGAAAGCGGGCGACCAGTTCGTCCTCGCACACACCGAGCCCGCCGTAGAGCTGCACCACGCGGTCGAGCACCCGCCAGACCGCCTCCGACACGAAGGTCTTGGTGATCGCGGACGCGTGGCGCGCGGCGCCGCTGAGCGCGCCACGCTCGTCGATCACGGCGGCTGTCGAGTGGACGAGCGCCCGGGCGGCCGCGATGTCGATCTCGTTGTCGGCGACGTGCGCCTGGGCCATCCCGTGGCCGGCGACCGCTGTCCCGAACGCCTCGCGCCCGACGATCCGCGCGGCCGCCATCTCGTGCGCCCGGACGGCCACCCCCAGCCAGCTCATCGAGAACATGATGCGGGAGGGGGCCAGCCGTGCCTGGATCTGCTCGAAGCCCTTCCCGGCCTCGCCGAGCACGGCGTCGTCGGGCACGAAGCAGTCGTCGAACGTCACCTCGCAGTGGCCGCCCGGGGCGCTGTGGTCCAGCGTCGGCATGCGGCGGCCGACGGTGAGCCCCGGGTTGTCCTGGTCCACCACGAAGATGGTCGAGCCACCGGTGGTCGCGGCCATGCAGATGCTGAACGCCGCCCCGTCGGCTCCGGTGACGAAGTGCTTCGCACCGTTGATCTTCCAGCCGCCGGGGGCCTTCTCGGCGGTCGTGCGCAGCATCGCGAGATCCGACCCCGCCCCCGGGGACGGTTCGGACACCGCGAGGGACGAGCGGACCTCACCGCGCGCCAGCGGCTCCAGGTACCGCCGCGCCTGCTCGGCGGTGGCGAGGTGGGCGAGCAGGTGGATGTTGCCGTCGTCCGGGGCGGACGCGTTCACCGCGATCGGGCCGATCAGGCTCGCGCCGGCGGCCTCCAGCACGTGCGCCAGGGCACGGGTGTCGAGGCCGAGCCCGCCGTAGGCCACCGGCGACAGCGGGCCGAAGACCCCCGCCTGGCGTGCCGCCTCCTGCAGCCGCACCCGCAGCGCGTCGTCCATCGGACGCCCGTCGACGATGATCTCCCGCTCGACCGGGAAGACATGTTCCTGGACGAACGCCCTCGTGCGTTCGGCGATCCGCTGCGGGCTGGCGCCCGCGCTGCCCGCGCTGGACGCGCTGGACGCGGTGAGTGCGGTGAGTGCGGTGGGTACGGCGTTCACGGCTGGGCACGCTCCTGGTCTGTGTCGGCGCCGCCGCCGCGCGGGGGCGGCGGGCGGCGCGTCCGTTCCTCCTGCCGCGCCGCCTGGTTCACCGGCTCCCCGCTCCCCTGGCTCCCCGGTACACCAGGGCACCTGATGACCGAGGAGCGGTACAGGCGAGAAGCGATATCGTCCTATACCAGCAGGTATTGTCTGATACAGGCTTATACGGGCAGATGTGGGCGAGAAACGGTCAGGCGGCCGTGAGCAGCCGCTTGTCCCGCGGTGTCCCGACCGCTTCGTAGAGCTTCTCCAGGTGCTCCGGAGCGAAGAACTCCTCACCGTGGATGCCCCCGCCTATCATCGCGTAGAACTTCTTCGTGTATTCCGGGCTCTGGCTCGTGGCGCGCAGCACCGAGTCGAAGAAGGGGGGCAGCGGGAGGAGTTCGGAGATCATGCAGGTGAACTCGAAGGTGCTCTTGCTCCGCTCGTCGCGGAGCCTGGCGTACTCCGCCACCGCGTCGTCGATCGGGCGCTCGCCGGCCAGTCCTTCGTGCAGATGGTTCGCCAGGAGCTCGGCGTACACGAGGGCGTCGGTGATTCCCCAGCCGGTGAACGGGTCCTTGTGGTATCCGGCGTCCCCCACCAGCGCCCAGCCCGGCCCGTTGGAGCGGCGGTAGTAGTTGTCCGGGTAACGCATCACCCGGAAGTTCTCCTCCCGCTTCCCCTTCGCCCGCAGTTCCTCACCGAGCTCGGGGACGACCTCGTCGTACACCGCGTGGAAGTTGTTCTCCACGTCGGTGCGGAACGCGCTGAAGTGCTCCCGCCGGCGCAGCAGGGACAGCAGGTTCAGGCCGTCGTTGGTCGGCCACGTTCCTATCTGCTGCTCGTTGAAGCCGGTCCGGTGGTGGAAACTCCAGTCCAGGCCGCTGAAATACGAGTAGTAGACGAAGCAGCTCGCCGGGACCACCCGGTAGAAGTCGGCCCCGACCTTGTCCGCGACCGTCGAGTTCCGGCCGTCCGCGCCGACGACGAACGAGCCGCGGAACTCCTGCTCCGGCCCGTCGCCGAACTGGCCCCGGATACCGGCCGCACGGCCGTCCTCGAAGATCACGTCCTGGACGGTGAAGCCCTCGAGGATCTCCACTCCGGCCGCGCGCGCCGCGTCGACGAGAATGCCGTCCAGGACGGTGCGCCGCGGGGAGTAGACCTCGGTGATGCCCTCGATCGGGTCGGCGAAGCCCTCGATGTGGATGCCGGTGTAGGACATGATCAGGTTTCTTATCGGCGGGACGCCCGACGCCACGAGGCGGTCGAGCAGGCCCCAGTCCCGCAGCCGGGCAAGGCCGGTCTGGTGAACATAGTGCGTCGAGACGGTGTCACTCGGGAAGGTAGACCGATCGACGACAAGGACCCGGTGGCCTCGCCTGGCGAGCAGCAGCGCCAGTGGTGAACCGGCGCAGCGCGCACCGACAACGATGACGTCGTACATGAGAATGTGCTCCTGTCGTGAACCCGGCGAAGCCCGCGGTGGTATTACACACGGCAGTGGTACGGGTCGATTTTCCACAGCTGCCGGAACGAGAGTCAACAACTACCGCCGAGATACATCGCCCAATTGGGCGGCACAATTGACCCACAACCCGGGAAGGGCCCGGAAGAACACCGGAAAGATATCCGGAGAATTCTCCACAGGTTCACCGGGCGTTGGGAGGAGGG
>NZ_CEVIVC010000063.1:0-19305 GCF_982290645.1 Protofrankia sp. CiP1_Cm_nod4 | reverse complement strand
AGCCGTACACCGCGGCGATGTCCGCGGCGAAGTCGGCCTCGATGACGTTACGGCGCAGCTTCATCGAGGGCGTCAGCTGCCCGGCGGCCACGGTGAAATCGGTCACGAGCACCCGGAACGCCCGGATCGACTCGGCGCGCGAGACCAGGCTGTTCGCGTCGTCCACGGCGGTCTGGATCTCCGCGAGCAGCTCGGGGTCATGGCTGAAGGACCCGTCGCCGGCGGCGAGCCCCCGGCTGGCCTGCCAGCCGGCGAGCGCGGCGGGGTCGATCGTCACCAGCGCGCTGACGAAGGGCCGCCCGTCACCCACCACGATGCAGTTGCTCACCAGCGGATGCAGCCGGACCCGGTCCTCCAGCGGGGCGGGTGCGACGTTCTTGCCACCGCTGGTGACCAGGATCTCCTTGCGGCGGCCCGTGATGTGGAGGAAGCCGTCGTCGTCCAGCCGGGCGAGGTCGCCGGTGTGCAGCCACGGGCCCTCACCGCCCTGTGTCGCGTCCCGGTCGGTGGGCTGCGGACTTCCCTGCCAGTACCCCGGCGAGACGTTGAGGCCGCGGATGAGCAGCTCGCCGTCGTCCGCGATCGCCACCGTGGTGCCCGGGATCGGGCGCCCGGTGCTGCCCAGCCGGTTGGTGGCCGGGACGTTCACCGTCACCGCCGTCGCGGCCTCGGTCAGCCCGTAGCAGTTGAGGATCCGTACCCCGATGCCGCCGTAGAAGGCCGCGGTCGAGTCGTCGAGCGACGCGCCGCCGCAGATCACGTCCTGGAAGCGGCCGCCGAAGGAGGCCCGTACCCGGCTGTAGACCTGCTCGTCGAACGCGGCGTGCGCGGCGCGCAGGCCGTCGTCGACCGGCAGCCCGCGCGCGCTGGCGAGCCCGAACTCGATCGCGGCCCGCTCCGCCTCGGCGTCGACCACCCCGGCCCCGCCGGCCGCGGGCACCCGCACCCGCTTGCGGATCTTCTCCAGCGCGTACGGCACAAGCGCGAGGAAGCTCGGCCGGAACACCGGGAACTGCCCGATCAGCTCCGGGATGCCCGCCACCAGCCCGGTCCGGGTGCCCCCGTACAGGCAGGCGATGAGGATGGTCCGGCCGAAGACGTGCGACAGCGGCAGGCCCAGCAGGGTCGCGGCCTGCTCCCCGGCGGCGGTGCGGAAGAGGTCACCGGTGTGTTCGACGGTGTTGGCGGAGGACGCGTACAGGTTGCGGTGGGTGAGCATGCACCCCTTGGGCATGCCGGTGGTACCGCTGGTGTAGACGATCGTCGCGAGGTCGTCGGCGCGTACCTTGGCGCGGCGCTCGTCGAACTCGGCGTCTTCGGGCCCGTCCTGGTCCGCGTCGCGCCAGGCCCAGACCGCCGCCAGCGGCCAGGAGCCGACGCGCAGGGCCGCCCCGCCGATCCGGTCGAGCTGGGCCCGCTGTTCCTCGGTCTCGGTGAAGCACCAGTTCGCCGCGGAGTCGACGAGCAGGTGGCGCACCTGCTGCTCGGACGCCGTCGGGTAGATCGGGACCGTGACCGCGCCGATGCTGAGCACCGCGAAGTCCACCACGGCCCACTCGTAGCTGGTCCGTCCCAGCACGGCCACCCGGTCGCCGTGCGCGACCCCGTGCGCCAGCAGCACCTTGGCGACGGCCCGGACGTGGCCGGCGAACTGCCGGTAGCTGACGTCCCGCCAGCCGGCGGCGTCCTGCCAGCTCAGCACCGGGCGGTCCGGGGCCAGCCGGACACCCTCGTCCAGGATGAGGGACAGCCCCCGATCCGCGGGAAGAACGACACCGTCCCCGGACCTGTACTGCTGCATGTGAACCACCTACTCGCGGCGACGATTTCCGATGTCGGGAAACAGGAGCTCGGCGGCGGCGTCGGGGCCGGTCGAATATGAATACCAAAAGAATTCCCGACGAACAGCCACCACGAAGGCCACCACGAAGAATTCATCCGTTCGCAACACTCCCGTGGACTGGCCGGTGGGATGACGGATTCGGGCACCCGGGACCGGGCGCCGGTGGGCGTCTCATAGTGTGTGAACCTGTCGGGATGGTGTCAACGTGGGTTCGGCGGGCCCAATCGCCCGATCGGCGGGGACGATCGAGAATAACGACGACCGGCAACGGCCGACGACGGCGGATTCTCCCGGCCGACCGCTTCGCCAGCACTCGCCAGGACACCCTGCCAGGACGCCGCTGTGACGTTTACCACCCGACGGTCTCGAGTCGTCCGCGCGTATCCGGATATTACACTGGCGGCACGGATTCACATACGTACGGTCACCCACGAAGAATGCCGGGCCGTACGACGGCCTCCGGATCCCACCGCGGATTCCGCATGCCACACATCATGAGATGACCACCGGCAGAGGGATGTTTCCATGAGACCGGACGAAACGCCCACTTCGACGTCGCGCCGCGCCAGTCCCGCGATCCGGCTCGCGCTCGTCTGCGTGGCGACCTTCCTGGTCTACCTGGACGCCAGCATCACCCCGGTCGCCGTGCCGGCGATCCGCGCCGATCTCCATGCCGACGTCACCGCCGCCCAGTGGCTCCTGGACGCCTACACCCTGGGCTTTGCCTGCCTGCTGCTGACCGCGGGATCACTCGGCGACCGTTTCGGCCGCAAGGCCGCCCTGCTGACCGGCGCCGGCGGTTTCACGGCCTGCTCGGTGGCCTGCGCGCTCGCCCCGGGCGCGGGAGTGCTGATCGCCGCGCGCGGCGGCCAGGGCGTGTTCGCGGCGGCGGTCGTACCGCTGTCACTCGCGGTCACCACCGAGCTGTTCGCAGATCCGAGGCGACGGACCCGTGCCATCGGCGTGTGGGGTGGCGTCGCCGGTACGGCGGTGGCACTCGGACCGATCATCGGCGGGCTGCTCGTCCAGACGGCCGGCTGGGAGAGCATGTTCTGGATCAACCTGCCGATCGGCGCGGTGGCGCTCGCCGGCCTGTCCTGGGCCCTGCCCCCGTCCCCTCCCCGCCGGCCGTCCCGAAACGGCCGGGCCGCCGGCGAGGGCCGCGACGGCATGCCCGACGCGCCCGACGCGCCCGACGCGCCACCGGCCGATGGCCTCCGGGGGAGCCGGGAAGCCGCCGGCCGGCCGGACGTCGTGGGGCAGGCGCTGTTCGTGCTCGGTAGCGGGCCGCTGACGTTCGCGATGATCGAAAGCGGCCGTTTCGGCTGGTCCTCGCCGGTCATCCTCGGGCTCCTGCTCGGCAGCGCCGTCGTCCTGGCGCTCTTCGTGCGCTGGGAGATCCGCTGCCCGCACCCGATGCTCCCGCCGCGCCTGCTGCGCGTTCCCGCGGTCGCTGTGGCCTGCGTCGTGAACTTCCTCGGCCTGTTCGGCATGTACGCGGTGCTGTTCCTGCTGACCGTGTACCTCCAGGAGACCCGGCACCTGTCACCGGTGGGAACCGGGGTGCGTTTCCTCGCGCTCACCGGGTTTCTCGGCGTGGCCTCGATGGGCGCGGCCGCCGTGGTGGCCCGGCTCGGGACCCGCACGACCATGCTCCTGGGCCTGCTCCTCGTGGCGGCCGGGCTCGGCGGGCTCACCCTCGTCGAGGACGCCGGCGGCTATTTCACCTACGGATGGGCCCTGGTGCTGCTCGGTGCCGGCATACCGCTGTCCAGCGGTGTGGTCGCGATCCAGGCGATGATGAGCGCGGTACCAGCCGATCTCGCCGGTACCGCGTCCGGCGCGATGAACACGTTCCGGCAGTTCGGGGCCGTCTTCGGAGTGGCACTCGCGGGCGTCCTCTCCCCGCAGCGGGGCGAGGCCGTCACCTCGATGAACGTCACCTTCATCGTCGCCGCGACCGGCGCCCTGGCCGGTGCCGTCGTGACGGCGGTCGTGCTACGCGCGCGGAACGACCACGCCGGCCGGCCCGTACCCACGGTGGAGCCGCAGCAGCCAAGCGTCGCGTGACCTCGACCGACCCGCCGTCACCGGCCTGCCGTCGGGGATTTCCGTTCCAGCTGTAAGCCACACCTCCTCGGCTCGTACGCCTACCAGGCGCACACTCAGGACATGACGATGATCAAAAGTTCCCGCATCGCTGTACGCCTGCCTGAAGAGCAGGATGCGCTGATCCGCGTGGCAGCCGAGGTCGAAGGCTCGACCGTCACCGAGTTCACCGTGAACGCGGCCGTAGCCAGGGCCAAGGACGTCCTGGCAGAGCAGCGCCTGTTCACGCTGGGGAGCGAGGCATGGACGGAGTTCCTCACCATTCTGGATCGTCCGGTTACTCGTAAACCGCGCCTGGAACGCCTGCTCACCGAGGAGCCGATCTTTGAATGAGTGGCTGCTCCGCTCCCAGGCCGATCGCCGCGGCTGATGACCTGTCGACCTTTGACAGCGGCGAGTCCGCACTGGACGACTGGTCGCGCCGACGGGCGTTAGGTAACCGGACAGCGGGAGCCTCCCGCTGTTTTGTCACGTGCCGTGACGCACGTGTCGTCGGCTACTACGCCCTGGCTACCGGGGCCGTACAGCGGCTGGATACCAGCCGACGCATCGGCCAGGGCATGCCCGATCCCGTCCCGGTCATTCTGCTGGGGCGTCTCGCCGTCGGCGTCAAGGAACAGGGCCGGGGTCTGGGCGCCCATCTGTTACGCGACGCGATCACCCGTACCATCGCGGCAGCGGAGATCGTCGGCGTGCGAGCCCTGCTCGTACACGCGCTGCACGACCAGGCTCGGGAGTCCTACCTGCATTTTGGGTTCGAACCGTCTCCCACCCACCCGCTCCATCTGTTCCTTCTGATGAAGGATGCCCGGGCTCTGACCAGAGGCGACACATCCGGGTAGTGCCGGCCGGATCGGTGGCCGGCACTACCCGGCACAGCCAGGAATGTCCGTCGACCGAACAGCCGTCCACGCCGCTTTCCGGACAGTTCCGTTCTCGGAAATGAAAAGCCGGGAAAATGGAAAAACCGTTCATCCACCGTGGGGTAACAGAACGTTCACCGGCGGTCCACCGTTCCGCGGTCCTGTTCCAGTGGATGTCGGCGTATCGTCCGGTGACGAGCGTCCCGGGTGCGGGACGAGCCGAGGCCGCATGCGGATGACATGCAGAATATCGCGGCCGGCAACGCGGCAGCTGGAGCCGCCGGGAGACAAGAGCGTGGCGAGAGACAAAGGAGGCGAGTCCGTGCAGGTGAACGGAACGCGGGAGGAGTCCGCCGCACAGAGCCGCATCCGGGAACTACAGCAGTTGTTGGAATACGGCCTGCAGGCCGGGATCGGGGTCGGCCACTCGCTGGGTATCACCGTCGAGTCGGTGGACGAGGGCCGGACGGTCTACACGCTGGCGCCCTCACCGGCCACGGCCAACGCGATGTACACCGTGCATGGCGGAGTTCTGGCGACCCTCATGGACACCGCCATGGGGAGCGCGGTCTTCACCAGTCTCCCCGACGGGGTTCTTTACACCACGCTCGAGCTGAAGGTCAATTTCATCCGGTCGGTGAAACTGGACGCGGACCGGCTCACCTGTGAGGGCCTGGCCATCCACGTCGGCAGACGGACCGCGCTCGCGGAAGCGCGTGTCACCGACCCTACCGGCAAGCTGATTGCCCACGGGACGAGCACCTGCCTGCTACAGCCCGTGGACACGACCCGGAGCGCGTAGCCGGCCGTCCTGCCCGTACCCGGCACGGCCGGCCCCGTGGCCACGGCCACTCCGCCACAGCCGTGGCCACGGAAGGGCCGTCTGAGACAGCGGGGCGGTGCCGGATATCGCGTGGGTGGTCTCCGGTCCGTGTGGAATACCCACCGTCACAGCTGCATCAGGTGCTCCAGGGTCTGTTCCGGCGAGCTGTGCAGGATCGTCCGCCAGCCACGGGCCCGCGCGGCGACGCAGTTGACCGGCGTGTCGTCGATGAGCAGGCACTGTCGGGGCGTCGCGCCGAAGGCGTCCTCGGCCAGCTGGTAGATCTCCGGGTCGGGCTTGCGGATCCCGGTCTCGTGGGAGTTGATGGTCACCTCGAACACGCCCGCGTCGGGCATCAGCGCCGCGCGATGCGGCTCCCACTCGGCCACGCTGTTCGTCAGCAGCCCCACCCGCAGCCCCCGGCGCCGGCAGTCGGCCAGACAGCCGAGCAGTGCGCTGTTCATCCGCCGTCCCTCGTACCAGTGGTCGCCGAAGCGGGTCAGGTCGACTCGTGGCGTCCACCGCGGGGCGAGCGCCGCGGTGACCCGCAGTCCCCAGTCGTGCTGCGTCATCAGCCCGCGTTCCAGCGGCTCGAGCATCCGCATGCCGCGCTCGCCGGCGACCGTCTCGATGGCCGACCGCAGGGCCGCGGCCGGCACCCCCGCCGCGGCCACGAACCGGTCGAACGCCTCCGGGATGGGGGAGGTCAGCACGCCGCCGAAGTCACACCACACCACCGAGACCTCCGCCGACGACGGGCGCCGGCCGATGTCCCGGGTGCCGTCAGCCACATCCGCCCCCCGGGACATCGGCCGGTGGGACGGCGGCCGGTGGGACGGCGGCCGGTGGGACGGGCCGGCCCGGGCAGGATCGGCCGCGGGCGGCCCCGGGAGCCGCGTGGGCGATTCCGGGGGTCATCCGGGAAAGCCCCCGGGAATCCACGTGTCGAACTGGGCGGCTGGCGCGGCAATGTGCACCGGGCCGGTGAAGACCTGGCGGGCGTCGGCCTGCCGGGCCGCCAGCCACCGCGGGTCGGCGGAGATGAAATGGGTCAGGACGAGCTGCCCGGCGTCCGCCTCGGCCGCGGCGGTACCGGCGTCGGTGGCGCACAGATGACCGTGCGGCCCGTTGTCGGCGATCTCCAGGGTGGCTTCGGCCAGCAGCAGGTCCACGTCGCGGGCCAGGGGGATCAGCGCGTCTGTCCAGCCGGTGTCGCCGGTGTAGGCGAGGCTGCCCGCCGGGCTGTCCAGCCGGACACCGCAGTTGGGGATGGCGTGACGCAGCGCGTGCATACTGATCGTGCAGTCACCCACCGTGAAACTCTCGCCCGGGACGTACTCCCGTACGTCGAAGGCGAGGTCGAACGCCCTGTCCAGCAACGGGATGGTCGCCACCGGAAAGAGCTCCGCGAGCTTCCGCAGGGTCGCGCGCCCGCCGGCCGGGACATAGAGCGGAATCGGCGTGAGCCGGGTGGTGCCGGCCGCCTCCAAGATCTCCGGCAGGGTGGGGAAGGACGCGCCATACCGCGCGTGCCGGCTCAGGAGAGTTTTTCCGACCGGCAGCAGATCATAGCAGTGATCCAGGTGGAAATGACTGATCACCACCGCGTCCAGCATTTTTGGATGCCCTATCATGCTGAGCGCCAGCGCCACACCGGGACCGCAGTCGAGCAGGATCCTGGTGCTGTCGGTGCTCACGAGATAACCCGAACTGCCCTGGCCACCGGAAGGCATTCCCGAACGGCAGCCGAGGACGGTGAGATGCATCTGCGAAATGTCCGATCTTCTGAAATACCGGAATCCGGGGACTCCGGAGCACTGGTGTGATGTGGTATGCCGAGGCGCCCCGACGGCGTAACGTGTGGATCTTTGTGATGCCGCCGGAGAATTTTGGGTCCTGGGAACCGGGGGTGCACGGTTCCCCCGGTTCCAGCGATGTTGCTAGCAGCTTGTGGCCCTGGCAACGAGCAACTTCCAGCCATACGATTACGAACGCTTATCACCGCTGTTCACTGCCCTCGCCGCCGCTCACCAGGCTGGCCGTGCCGCCGGGATGCCATGCCCGGCCGGCATGACTCCCAGCCGGCATGACTCCCGGCCGGGACGTGCCGGGACGGCCCGGCAGGTCCACCGGCGCTGTCTGTCGGCGGTCGTCCGGGAGCCGGCGCGGCCCGGTACGGCCCGGTACGGCCCGGTACGGCCCAGCGTGGCCCGGCCTTCGTACCGGGTCGGGCCGGCAGCGGCCGGCGACGCCCGGTCAGCGCTCGACGTATTACGCGGAAAAGTGCCCACCGGCCGCTTTCTCCAGTTTTCGCCCAGCCCGTCACGGCCTGGTGGTGAACGAAACGCGAAGCGACGACAAATGATGCGGGAATCCTGCCTGCGACCCACCGGATCCGGCCTCGCTCAATAGCTGTCCAATAGCTTTCCCGAATGGATCTATACGATCGGGAAACAACCGTTGACGGTCCTCGGTGCGCCGCCGGACAATTTTTCCGGTGGCGGCGTTCACGGCGCACCGGGCGCGATTCGCCCATTGGCCGGCCGGTACGGACGCCCCGACCGGTGGTCCCCGGAGACGGCGACACGAAGAAACTACGGCTCGAAGAAACGGCGACACGAAGAAACGGCGGCGCAAAGAAGAGGACGGCGTGAGGAAGGCGACGGCCGGCTCTTCGTGGACAGGGGGAGGCCGCATGGTCACCGGCACGTTGCACGATGCGCTTGACCGGGCTGCAGCCCACGGCCGGGACACCCGGGTCGACTTCCCGTCCGAGCCGGCTTCCATCACCCTCGGTGATCTCGCTGATTCCACCCGGGTGATGGCGCGCTCGCTGGCCGCGGCAGGCGTGGGACCGGGCAGCCTGGTCGGGATCTTCAGCCAGAACGCACCCGAGTTCCTCCAGGCGCTGTTCGCCATCACCAGGACCGGCGCGGCGGCCTGCCCGTTGCCGCTGCCCACGGCGGCCTGGGATCTGGCGGGGCACGCGCACCGGCTGGCGCGGATCGTGTCGGTCGCAGGCATCCGCGACGTGGTTGTCTCCTCCCGCTTCCGGGGGCTGGCCAGCCGTTTCAACGGTGCCGTGGGTGACGTGGCCTTCGTCCGCGCCGCCGATCTGCTGGCGGCCGCGCCTCCGCCCGGGCGACTGCCCCTGGTCGACGCGGCCCAGACGGCCATCGTCCAGTTCACCTCGGGAAGCACCGCCGCCCCCAAGGGGGTCCGGCTCACCCACGCCAACACGCTCGCGGGCATCGAGGCGATCAGCGAGGGGATCGACCTCGGCCGGGACGGCGACGGAGGCGGCAGCTGGCTGCCTCTCTTCCACGACATGGGACTGTTCGCGACCCTGTCCGCGATCATGCGTAACGTCCCCATGACAGTGTGGTCACCCGCCTCCTTCGTCAAGGACCCGGCACGATGGCTGCGCCAGTTCCTGGCGTCCGGGGCGACGATCTCCCCCGCTCCCAACTTCGGCTACGACCAGCTGGTCGCCGCCGTGCCCCCGGGGGAGGTGGCGGAGCTGGACATGCGTCACTGGCGGGTCGCCTTCAATGGTGCCGAGCCCATCGCGCTGGCTTCGGTCGAGCGGTTCCTGGAACACTTCGCGCCGGCCGGTTTCGCCCCTGAGGCGATGTTCCCGGTGTACGGGATGGCCGAGGCGACGCTGGCGGTCACCTTTCCCCCGCTGGGCCGGCCGCCGGTGTCGGTCTGGGTTGACCGGGACCTGCTGGCCAATGCCGGGCGCGTCCAGCGGGTGCCACCCGAGCATCCACGCGCGCGGGCTGTCATCGCCGTGGGCCGCCCGGTGCGCGGGGTCGACCTGCGAATCTCCAGCCCCGACGCCGGCGAGCTGCCTGCCGACGCCCAACGGGTCGGCGAGATCGAGATCCACGGGGATCCGGTGACGTCCGGCTATCTGCTGGCGGAGGGAACCGACGACGACACCTTCACCGCGGACGGTTGGCTCCGTACCGGAGACCTGGGTTTCCATCTGGGTGACGACGTGTTCGTCACGGGACGAACAAAGGAAATGATCATCATTCATGGGACGAACTTCTACCCCGAGGACGTCGAGGGCATCGCCCGTGACGTCCCCGGGGTGTTCAAGCGCCGCTGCGTGGCTGTCGCCGGCCGCGCCCATGACAGCGACCGTGACGACGGCCGCGGCGGGCACGGCTGGGATGCCGGCCCGCACGGGAGCGACGGCACAGAAGTGATCACTCTGCTCGCGGAGACGAGCCTCGACGACCCGGCCGCACGTGACCGGCTCGCCGGTGATCTGCGTGCCCAGATCACCGGAACGCTTGGCCTGTCCGACCTGGCGGTATGCCTGGTGCCCCCGAGCACGCTCCCCCGCACGTCCAGCGGCAAGTTCCAACGCCTGGCCATCCGTGAACGATCATGGAAGCCTCCGCTCTGACACCGCGGGCCCGCCGCCCAGTTCACCGACGCCCGGTTCACCGGCACAACAGAGTTCGACGTCACAGAGCTTGATGTCACAGGGCCCGATGTCACAGGGCCCGACGTAACAGCCCGGCGTGGTCCTGCCACGAAGATCGCGCACTGTGACCCTCGCCCGGGCCGCCCGGGCCGCCCGGACCGGCCCCGAAGCCCGCAGCAGCCCGCACGCGAAGTCCGCGAAGGAAGCCGATGCACAGTTACGATGTCTTCCGCCAGTACGAACGTCATCAGTGGCAACTCGCCGACCTGCCGTTCGACAAGATCGATCGCGACCTGGTCGACCCCGACTACGTCACACTGGCGAAAAGCGCGGTGATGGGCGAGTCGAACTCGATAGCCGCCCAGCACGGCTTTTTCAACGAGTTCGTCGATGACTACGACTTCTCCGCTTTCGTGGCGATCTGGGGCTTTCAGGAACTTCAGCACCACTACGCGTTCCGGGCCTGGCTGGAAGCACTGGGCGTCCACGTCGAGGCGGCTCCCGTCGAAGCGATGCGGGAACCGTACGCGCCCGGCACGACACCGGCCGCAACCCTCGCGACGAACATCATTTCGGAACTGACGGTGAACCACGTCTACCGGGCCGTCTCGGACTGGGTGGCCGAGCCGGTGCTGCGGACAATCATGCGGGACGCCAGCCGGGACGAGGCAGCCCACGCCCGCGAGTTCATCTACTTCGCCCGCAGGCGCCTGGCCGCGCATCCGCGGGAGCTGCCATCCGTCCTCGAAACGCTCTATGTGTACACCTCCGGCACACGGATCAGGCATCCGGTGAGTGTTTTCAAAAGCGAACTGCCGGAACTGCGCGAGCACGAGACGATAGACACCGGCTTCGAGTTCTTCCTTACCAGGGCCGGCGGGGCCTGCGAGCTCGACCGCCTCCAGGTGAAGATCCGCCGGGCCTTCGGTGCCCTGACCGGCCTGGACCTCGCCAGCAACGCGCGTATCCGGCGCGCGCTGGCCGAAGCACTGGTATGACACCCGCCGGATCCGGCCCGAGCGGGTGGACAGCTTCGGCCGGCAATCCGGTGGCCGTCTTTTTCGTATCGTCAGCAGCCCGATGCCGTGAAACACGACACGTTTTGGAGAGAAATTGTCCGCCACCCACGAGCAGATCGTCGCTGTCGTCACCGACATCGTGACCGGCGAGCTCGGCCTCGCCACCGGCAGTGTGACTCCGTCCACCGACCTCCGCTCGATCGAGGGGGCCGACTCGGTCAAGGTACTCCGGATGATCTCCAGAATCGAGCAGCGTTTCGACGTCGAGCTGGAGGACGAAGACGTCTTCGGTGTCTCCTCCGTCCATGACATCGCGCTGGTCGTGGCGAAGGCCCTCATCCCGGACCCGTCATGACGACGATCACGGACCCGAGGACGGACACCGCCGTCGCCGACACCAATCAGCACTACGACCTCGACCCGGAGGTCTTCGGCCTCTTCCTCGATCCGTCGCGCAAGTACAGCTGCGGGCTGTACAGGTCCGAGACGGACACCCTGGCGGACGCGCAGATCAACAAGCTGCGCTTCGTCGCCGAACGCCTGGGCCTGCGAGGCGGCGAGCGCCTGCTCGACGTGGGCTGCGGCTGGGGATCCCTGTTACTGTTCATGGCACGGGAACACGCCTGCCGGGCAACCGGCATCAGCCCGGCGGCCCGCCAGCACGCCTACATAAGCGGCCGGGCCCGTGAACTCGGTGTGGCCGACCGGGTCAGCACCTGGCAGGGGCATTTCGAGGAGATCGACCTGCCCGCCGGCGGCTTCGACGCGGTGACCATGCTCGGATCCATCGTGCACATGCCCGATCTGGCCGCCGTGTTCGCCAGGGCCCGAGCGCTGCTGCGCCGCGGTGGCGCCCTTTACGTGTCGGAAAGCTGCTTTCGCAACGCGTCCGCGCACGAGACGTTCCACCGTCGCGCCGGTACCCGGTTCGTCGGCGAGACAATCTTCGGCTGGGGTGACATGCGCCCGCTGTCCGACCTGGTCCGTGGCGCCGAGGACGCCGGCTTCTCCATCGTCGGCCTGGACGACCTCACCGCGGACTACCGTCGCACGATCGACGACTGGCTGGCGAACGTCCGCTCCGCCACCGGCGCCATCGAGCGGATCCGGCCAGGTCTCGCCGGCGAGCTCGAGCGCTACCTGGAGATCGCCAACGCCGGATGGGGCTACACCACCAAGCACTACGCCCTGACGTGCCGGAAGGCACGATGACCAGCCCACCGCTCCAGGACCCGGCCCTGTTGCCGTTGCTGCGGCCCGGCGGCCGCGTGCCGGAGCGGCAGGCACGGTGAAAAAACGGCAGGAGGACCGATGACCGTCGTGGACGGCAGCCCGGCAGGGGAAACCCTGGCTGCACCACCGTCGGAACAGGATGCGCGCCGGCTCCTGCCGGCCGCCGACATCGAGCATGCGGTCACCTCGTTCATGGCTGCCTCGCCGTCGACACGCCGCTTCGACGTGGAAAGCGACTTCGACTGGAACAGCGCGGACTGCGGGAGGCTGACCGAGGGGCAACGGTCCGCGGTCCGTTTCATCACCCTGATCGAGGATCACCTTCCCGGCTACTTCGCTCTCTACAACCGGTTCTTCCCCCTCGATGGCGATGTCGGCCCGGCGGACTTCGTCCGTAACCGGGAGCTGTACCACTTCACGGTCCGCTGGGCGCAGGAGGAGGACACCCATGCCCGCGCTCTCTTCCGCTATCAGGTGGCCTCCGGGCTCGCCGAGCCCGAACGGCTGCGCCTCGAGCTCGCCGAGGAGGGCCGGCGGAGGTTCACCCTGCCCTTCGACAGCCCGGTCTCGCTGTTCACCTACACCCTCGTGCAGGAGAAAGCGACGCAGCTCTACTATCAGCAGCTTCGCGCCGTGATCGACGAGCCGGTTCTCGCGGAGATCCTGAACCGGCTCAGCCGGGACGAGGCCCGTCACTTCTCGTTCATGGCGGACATGGTGGAGCGATACCTGATCCGGTACGGCGACACCGTCGTGGAACCGATCCGGGACGTGATAGCGAACTTCCGGATGCCGCTGGCGGACACCATCAAGGGCTACTGGCGATGGGCGCTGCGGATCGCGGACACCGCGCGATACGACCATACCGACTCCTACGAACATCTGATCCGGGTCATCAGGCGCGCTGTCGACGCGCCGTCGGACCGGGTGGAGGCGTTGACCCAGTTCATCTCCGCCTGCCGCACCCCCGGGTAGATTTGTCGGCGTGAGCCTGCCAGCGCGGGCCCGTTTCACACCAGTCGTGCCTGTTGATCACCGACACGACTGGTCCACCGGATTTTTCACGCCACCCACCGGACACTGCGAACCAGCGGCGGAAGGTGGAAACGGACGGCGCCGACGGCGTAGTCGCCCCAGCCGCGTTCCGCCGCATAACCGTCGGCAGCGGCAACGCTTTCAAAAAGAATCACCACCTCTGTGACAGCGGACCGGTCGTTCCCGTCGAAGAGGACCACCGCGTACAGCGACGGCGTCGATTCCGCCGCGGGCCCACGGGGCAGTCGCCGCGCCGGCTGCCGCGGCGGCGGTACGGCTGTCATGTCGGCTCCTTCCGGCCAGGGTGCGGCGTCTGCGGTATCCACCGTGTCCGCAGCGTCCACAGCGCGGATGGGCCTGCCCCGCCGCCGCGAGCACCCGGATCTGGCATCGTCACGGTTTGTCATCGCCAGCCCTTCAGATCGCTGCCTGAGATCACTTCCTGGGACCGTTTCCCGTTCGAGGCGGCTGCCATGACGAGCGATGCCCAGCTCGACAGCACCACTCGACGGTGTCACCGGTGACATCCGCTGGGGCGGGATTCGCCCGTCACCGAACAGTGAACATCAGCGCCGTGGCAGAATGCAGCGCCTGCGTCTGGCGGATCCCAAGCCGATCGTCTGGGCGGAAACCGACACGAGAATGGCATCAAACTGGTAGCCGGGAGACCGGCGCAGTCCTTCCGAACTCCTGCCGCGTGGCGAGCTGGTACAGAAAACTGGTGGGTGCCAGACCAGCCACGCGGAAAGGAACGACAAAATCACACGATGGAAACATCAACAGCACAACAAATTCACAACCAGCTCAT
Source organism: Protofrankia sp. CiP1_Cm_nod4 (assembly GCF_982290645.1). NCBI lineage: Bacteria > Bacillati > Actinomycetota > Actinomycetes > Frankiales > Frankiaceae > Protofrankia > Protofrankia sp. CiP1_Cm_nod4. The sequence continues at coordinate 5,131 of NZ_CEVIVC010000063.1, read as the reverse complement.
CCGGATGCTCCGTCGCGGCGGCCGTCCCACCGAGCTGATCACGTACACCCCGGAATTCGTCGACCTGGTCTGGCCCGCCGAGGCGGGCATGCCCCGGCAGGCCATCCACGACCGGGCGCTGCGCGCCCACCGGATGCTCACCGCCGCCGTCGCCGCCATGGAACAGCCGCACAGCGAAGCAATCGGAATCATGCTGTGCCTGTGGCCGGGCACCCTCGGCCTGACCCTCGACCAGAGACGGGAACGGGCCGCCCGCCTTTTCGGCATCCAGTCCGACACGTTCCGCCGCTCGGCCCACGAGGGGCGCCTCGTGCTCAGCCTCTCCCTGGAGATCTACCAGCGGGTCCGGGACCGCCACGACCGGCGGCGGACCCTGCCCACCGCGGATCACGGCGGTACTCCGTGATCCAGCACACTCCGTGATCCGGCGCACTCCGTGGACCGGCGCACTCCGTGGACCGGCAGCGGCCGAGAAGGCGCCCCGGGCCGTCCCGGTCATCGGCCCGGCTGCTGGAACGGTGGTGACCGGACCATACGCGGTCCGGTGAAGAGCACCGCTACCGACGGATACCGATGAATTCCAGTGGTTCACGGCAACCAGCAGCCATGGAATCTTCGCTGCATACCGCTGTCGCCATATCGCCTGGCCTGCTGCCACGATCCGGGGCACCGTCGGCACGAAAAATCCCGGATCCGGGAATGTCACGGCCGTTCCGCCGGGAGGCGCGCTCGGGCCGCCGGCGGACGGGACCGTCGTTACCATGGGGCAATGACCGTGCCCGTGCAGTCGACCAACAGTCCGCCATCCGTGGGACGCCGGCGGCCCCCGGCCGCCAACGAGGATTCAGGCCTGCCCGAGAACGACGAGAACAGCCGTATCGACCCGGCATTCGTGACCGCGCTGCGAACGTCGATAACCAGGCTTGCGCGCGCGCAGCGGGCCGAACGACAACGAGATCCGCAGGCGCTGCCGGTCAGCCTGATATCGGCCCTGTCCGCACTGCAGCGGCTGGGCCCGCTGACCCCAACGCAGCTCGCGCATCTGGAAGGCGTGCGCAAACCATCGATGACCCGGGCGCTGGCGGCCCTTACCGAACGCGGCCTGGTGATCAGGGAACACGACGAGTACGACGGCCGGCAGTTCATCGTGCGGATCTCCGCCGAAGGCCTCACCGCGGTCGCCCGTTCACGCGACATCGTCGACGGCTGGTATTTCCGGCGGCTGCGACAACTGGATCAGCAGGACCTGGCGGACCTCATGCGCGCCGGTGGAGCGCTCGTGCGACTGGCCAACGAGACGGCCTGACCCGGTCAACCGGTTCAGTGCTGCCAGCCGGACACATACCATGGCCAGGCGCCCTGGGCGCTCCTCAGGACGGCTGGTCATGATTGTCGGCGGACCGCTGGCGGGTGCTGGTCGGCGCCGGCTCCACGGAGCGCTCCGGATGCGGGCGCAGCAGAACGAACGAAAACAGGTAGATTGCCAGATAGCTCAGGACCGCGGCGAACGCAAGCAGGTCCAGCGACTCGGCAAAAGCAAGGACAACGAGCAGCAGAACACCGCTGCCCAGGCCGACGAGAAGAAGCGGCGGCACATCTGCGGTAAACCGGCGGGGGCGTTCCGTCATATCTCACGTTGTTCCCGGAAAAAGGCCGTTCCCGGGCGTCCCGCCCGCCCGGCCGAGGGCCGGGCGGGCGCCGGGGCCGAAGAGCTCGTGAAACCCGTGAGGCCCGCCATCGGCGGCTGCCCCGCCGGCCGCCGCGGGACCGGCGGCCCGGGCCGTCGGCATGTCGCGGACATTCCCGTCCGGCTCGCCCAGGCAGCTGCCGTCGACGTGCTCCAAGAAAATCTGTGCCCCTCTGCCGGATGCGGCGACGGATGCGGCAGCCCGGCCGCGAGCCGCAGCATACCGCGTGCCGACGCCGGCACGGCATATCCGGGCTGTCTGCCCGACCGGTCGGGGTATCGGCCTGGTCCGGTCGTCGTCACATCGCTTTTGTTTACGATTTTACTTCGCCAGAAAATCTGGACGATATCGAACGGCCCCGGCCGCCGGCCGCCGGGAATGATTCCGGACCGGCGGGAACAGCCCCGGACCGTCAGAACATGTCACCGGCCGGCCGCCGGAGGGGCCGACGTCGGTGCCGCGGGCGACGGCACCGGGCGGGGCGCCATGGTGGTGCTGGCCGGCTCGGGCGCGGTGGTCGCCGGGCCCGGCGTCGGCTGCCGCCTCGCGGGAACGGGCGTCGGGGACTCCGAGGCGGGCCCCGGCGCCTCTGGGCCACCGGTCGAACGGCTGCCAACGGCAGCGGCAATGCCCTGGTCCGCGGGCTGGCCATCGGGCGGTGCGCCCGAGCCCGGCGTACTGGCGGCCGACGGGGCCGGGACGGCCGGGGCGGCCGGCGCGCTGTTCGGGGACGCACCGGCGACCGGGACGACGCCTCCGCCGGCAGGGGCTGCCGGCACCCGCGCCGTCGTGCTTGGCGGTGATTCAGGGGCGGCATCGAGGGCGATGTCATTCGAATTGCCGTTCTGAACGCTTTCCGTGGTCAGATAGCTGGCTGTCCCGCCGAGAACAGCCCCGACGACGAGCATCAGCAGAAAGACCGTCGCAAGCTGCCGCCCGGATCCGCCAGCCGTGAGGGTGGACCGGGTCGTCATGATCCCTCCTCGTATGACCGGAAGGCCGGGCCTCCCGAATCCCTGGGCGCGGAGGAACGTGATCCGTTCGCCGCCGGCCTTTTCGGTGCTTCGGCCACCAACCATACCGGGCGGCCACAAACACCCGTGACCGGTGTCCGGTAGAACACACCGGACCACCTTGTGGGGCATCGGATCCGGAGCCGGTACGAATCCCGTCCGCCGAACGGCCAACGGCCGGGCCACGGCCGTGACACGATCACGGCCGAACAGGCCGGAAGCCCGCCAGCGGAATCTTCGGGACAGCATCGGAGACAAATCGCACAACTGATATGAATAGTTTGCCCATATCTGGACGGGTAGCAGCACCCGGTACCGAAAAACGGCCGCTGCCCACCGGCGTGGGCGATGGCGACGAATCGACGGTGAGGTCCGCACCGACGTCACGCCGATGTTTTGCCCTACCATCGGCGCGAGCACTCAGCAGAAACCAATGGTCGGGGAAAATCCTGGTGAACGAAGTCGCGATCGTCGAGCTTGCCTCCTGTTTTCCGGAAGCGGCCGGCAGAGATCTTTTCCGCTGCCCGCCGCGAAAGCCGGGAGAGCGGTCCGACGACACCGTGCGGAGCCGTTCCCCGCTCGGGAGCCGGCACCACCGGAACAGCCGGAAGCACCCGCGTGACGCCGGTACCGGCCGGATTCCCCACCCCGGCGACATCGTGCCGGGCAGGACGCCGGGCAGTGCGCCGGGCAGGACGCCGAACAGTGCGCCGGGCGGCCTGGCGGGCGGCACGGCCGCGGCCGGCCGGGACGAGGACACGCTCCGCCCTGGCCGGAAGGACGGTTCGCCGCGATGAAGACATCGCCACCGCCGGAGTCCCGGCTCCACCGGCCTCACGCCACCGGACGGCACCGGCCCCGTGTCCCCATGCCCCGCGGCGTGGGGCACGGCCCCGCCGTCCACCCGCGGGTACGCCCACGGATACGCAGCCGGCTGCTGCGCGTCATCGTGACCCGTCCCCGCATGGTCCTGCTCGTCACGACGGCGCTCACGGTCCTCGCCGCCATCGTCGGCGTCGGGGCGGTCAGCCAGCTCAAGACCGGCGGCTTCGACGATCCGGGCTCGGACTCGGTCCGCGGCACGCAGGTCCTCCTGGACAGGTTCGGCTCGGCCGACCCGAACCTGGTCGTCCTGATCGGCTCCAGCGCCGGTGTCGAGACGCCGGCGGTCCGGGCGAAGGGACAGGACGTCACCGCCATGCTGCGGCGCGAGCCGGGCCTGCTGGTGGTCGCCTCCTACTGGGAGACGCCCGTGGCCGAACTGCGCGGCCGCTCCGGTGACGCCGGCCTGATCGTCGCCCACGTCGACGGTGACCAGGACGAAAGCGCCGAGCACACCGGACGGCTGCACGACCTGCTCACCCGGGCGGATGGCCACGCCGCCGGCGTCACCGTCTCCCTCGGCGGGCTCACCCAGATCAACAACGACATCAACACACAGGTCACCAAGGATCTGGCCAGAGCCGAGTCCATCGCCGTCCCGGTCACCCTCGCCCTGCTGCTGGTGGTTTTCGGCACCGTGGTCGCGGCGGGCATCCCACTGGTCATCGGCATTCTGTCGATCATCGGGACGCTCGGCGCGCTCGCGGTCCTGGCCACCCTCACCGAGGTCTCGGTGTTCGCGGTCAACCTCACCACCGCGCTCGGGCTCGGGCTCGCCATCGACTACTGTCTGCTGTTCATCTCCCGCTACCGCGAGGAACGCAGACGCAGCTACGGCACCGTCGCCGCCCTGGACGCGACCATGCGCACCGCCGGCCGGACGATCGTGTTCAGCGCCGCCACCGTCGCCGCGGCCCTGTGCTGCCTGCTGGTCTTCCCGCAGTACTTCCTGCGGTCGTTCGCCTTCGCCGGCGTCGCGGTCGTGGCGATCACCCTGGTCGGGGCGCTGATCGTCCTACCGGCTCTGCTGTTCCTGCTGCGGGGCCGGATCGAACGCTGGCCGCTGCCCCGGCGGCGCCGCCCGAGGCGGGCGAGGCGGGCGAGGGGCCTGAGCGCGGTCGGCCGGGTCGCCGCCGTGGCCTGGCGGTACCCCGCCCGCACCGCCATCCCCACCCTCGCCGTCCTGCTCCTGCTCGGCGCGCCCTTCCTGCACGTCGCCTTCGGCGTCCCCGATGACCGCGTGCTGCCCACCAGCGCCGAAAGCCGCCAGACCGCGGACCGGCTGCGTACCGACTTCGCCGCTCCCGCCACCGGCGCTCTCGCCGTCGTCTCCACCAGCTGGAGCACCGGCGCCGCCGCCGTCACCGACGCCGCCGGCTACGCCGGCCGGCTGTCCGCCATCCCGGGTGTCGACCGCGTCGACAGCGTCGCCGGCTCCTACACCGCCGGCACCCTGAGCACCCCGGCCACCCCGGCCACCGCCGCCCGCTTCACGGACGGCACCGCCACCTGGTTCTCCGTCCTCAGCCGCACCGAGCCCTACTCCCC
>NZ_CEVIVC010000062.1:18392-28363 GCF_982290645.1 Protofrankia sp. CiP1_Cm_nod4 | reverse complement strand
GCAGTTCACCCCTACGCCCGCTCCCACGTCGCCGGCACCATCGCCGGTGCGCGGTGGGGGAATGAGGTGGATGGGTGGATGCGCTGCTCCCTGGCGTGACCGGTTTGTGGGTGCTGGTGGCCGCTGTTGGATGCGCTGTCGGGCTGGCTGTGCTTGTCCGGCTGCGGGACGGGCGGTTCCGGGTGGTCCGTCCGGGCCCGTCGGCACCGGCGGCGCCGGTCGTACCTGACGGGGCCGTGGCGGATGCCATCGCGACCGCCGCGGCCCAGCCGGTCGGCGGCGACGTGAGCGGCGGCGGCGACGTGAGCGACGGGGAGAACAACGACGGGGAGAACAAGGTGACGGACGGCGACGAAGCTCCGGCCGCCCCACACGGCCCGGCCCGTCCGGAGGATGCAGGCCCGGAGGATGCAGGCCCGGACGGGATCCGCCCGGACGAGGCGGGTTCGCTGGCCGCGGTGGACGCCGAACTCGTCGCGCTCGGGGTGGCCCCCGGGGCGCGGGCCACGTTGGTGCAGTTCTCCACCGCTTTCTGCGCGCCCTGCCGGGCGACCAGGCGGATCCTCGCGGACGTCGCGAGCGGCGTACCGGGCGTGCGGCATGTGGAGGTCGACGCGGAATCCCACCTCGAGCTGGTCCGGCGGCTGCGGATTCGGCGTACGCCGACCGTCCTCGTCCTTGACGCGCGGGCTCGCGAGGTCTGCCGGGCCAGCGGCGCCCCACCGGGGCGGGCGGCCGTTCTGGCGGCGCTGGAACTGGCGGTCGGTGAGCCGCGCGGGCGGGATCCGGCCGCGGCAGCGGACAATACCATGATCGATGTGTCCGACCGGCCTGATTGGCCGTCGGATCGATAACACATCCCTCATGTTCACTGCTACGGTCAGGGGGTTATGTTCTCCACTGAGCTCGTCCGGCGCCGCACGGTCGATCTGTGCCGTGTACGTAGCTCGCTGTGTCCATTTTCCTGATCTGTGCGTTGATGCCGTCCGCCGTCGGCGGACTCGCCTGTCAGGAGATGAGCTCGTGGTCGACCCAAGAGGTCCCAGGTTCAGTGCGGCGGTCACCAGCGCTGTCCTCGCGGTCGTGTTGCTGACCGCGAATGGCTGGTTGCTCCTCGCGCAGACCGTGGTATTTCTGACAGGTGCGCTGATCGGTGTCCGTCGTGCTCCGTACGGGGTGCTGTACCGCACGCTGGTCCAGCCTCGGCTGGGGCCACCCGCCGAGCTGGAGGACGAGCGGCCACCGCGTTTCGCGCAGGCGGTCGGGGCGGTGTTCGGCGTGCTGGGCACGGCCGGTTTTCTTGCCGACGTCGCCGCGTTGGGGTACGTGGCCACGGCGTTCGCGTTCGTCGCGGCGTTCCTGAATGCCTCGATCGGCTTCTGCCTCGGTTGCCAGATATATCTCGCCATACGTTCTGTGAAAGGAGCGCAAGCATGAGTCGCGCCAACGCGCTTGTCGATGCCGCCTGGGTCGACGCACATCTGAGTGATCCCAAGGTTGTCCTGGTCGAGGTCGACGAGGATGTCTCCGCATATGACAAGGGGCACATCCGCGGCGCGGTCCGGCTCGACTGGAAGTCGGAGCTGCAGGACCCGGTCATCCGCGACTTCGTCAACAAGGAGCAGTTCGAGAAGCTGCTGTCCGGCAAGGGCATCGCGAACGACGACACCGTCGTTCTCTACGGTGGCAACAACAACTGGTTCGCCGCCTACGCCTACTGGTATTTCAAGCTGTACGGGCACGGCGAGGTCCGGCTGCTCGACGGCGGCCGGAAGAAGTGGGAGCTCGACAGCCGCGAGCTGACCGAGGAGCTCCCGGACCGGCCGGCGGCCCAGTACGTCGCCAAGGACGCCCGCACCGACATCCGGGCCTTCCGGGACGAGGTCGTCGCCGCGATCGGCACGAGGAACCTGGTCGATGTCCGGTCGCCCGACGAGTTCGCCGGCCGGCTGCTCGCCCCGGCCCACCTTCCCCAGGAGCAGTCGCAGCGCGCCGGGCACATCCCCACCGCGAGGAACATCCCCTGGGCGAAGACCGCGAACGAGGACGGCACCTTCAAGTCGAACGAGGAACTGACCGCCCTGTACGCGCAGGCCGGGGTGGACCTGGGCAAGGACACCATCGCCTACTGCCGCATCGGCGAGCGCTCGGCCCACACCTGGTTCGCTCTCCACGAGCTGCTGGACCTGCCGAACGTCAAGAACTACGACGGGTCCTGGACCGAGTACGGTTCACTGGTCGGCGTCCCGATCGAGAAGGACGCCTGAGACCATGTGTGGCGCGCCCCGTGGCGGACCCTCGCTGGAAGGAATTGACGTGGCAAAGGAAACTGTCATCCAGGGCGTCGTACTGAAGGATGGTTCACCGGTCGCTTCGGGTTATGCCCGGCTGCTCGACGAGAGCGGCGACTTCACCGCGGAGGTTCCGCTGTCGGCGACCGGGCAGTTCCGTTTCTTCGCCCGGCCCGGCTCGTGGACCGTCCGGGCGCTCGTCCCGGGCGCGTCCGGCGAGCGGAAGGTCGTCGCCCGCCAGGGTGAGCCCGTCGACGCCGAGATCGAGGTCGCGGCCTAGGGAACCGGGGAATTCCACAGGGCGGGGCCTGGGGCCTCGCTGGTTTCCCGACCCGTCCCGGATGGGCCTTTTCGGGATCCGGAGAAATTCCGGACCTCCTGAAAAGGCCCATCTCCGTGTGCTGCGGACGGTGTTCCGGTACGGGGGTGGATTCGCGACGCTCAGGAACCGCCGGCCCGGGGCGTGGGAACGCCGTGGCACACGGGTACGGCCCGGGTGGGTACGGCGAACGACATCGGGCCGACGGTGTAGTTGCGCAGGTCGTTGTCGACCGCGAACAGCGCGGCGGAGCTCCGGTCCGGAAATGGTGCGACGACACGCCGGACCGTCCGCTGCGCGGTACCGTCGAACTGGACAACTGCGTACAGGACCTCGGATTCGTGCATCACACAACCACCAAACCGCATCCTCCCGGCGCCGTGAAGGAGCCGTGTCGTGTGCCGTGCGTGGTCCGCTGCCGCGAGAGCGGTTGCGGAGCTTGCGTACGGCGCCACGCACGGTCCTGCCGACCGGCTACTCACAGTCCCGCGGACGCCCGCGGAGCGCGGGACGTACCGGACGGCCGTCAGTAGACGAGAGCCCGCGCCCCGTCGGCGAGCACCTCGGAGACGAAGACCGCCGCGCCGGCGATGCGTATCCCGGGGAGCACGTCGTCGGGGCCGATGGACCGCCGCGCCGCGCACTGCGTGCACAGGGTCACGCGTCCGCCGGCCAGGACGGCGTCCAGCAGCCCGGTCAGTGGGGCCGACTCGGGCAGCGCGAACTCGGCGGCACGCCCGGGCAGGGCGAACCAGGCCGACTCGCCGGTGAGCCACAGGGAGACGTCCGCGCCGCTGGCGAGCCCGACCGCGGCGACCGTGAACGCCTGTGAGCACCGTTCCGGCGCGTCCGCGCCCGCGGTGGCCTTGATGACCAGTGAGGCTGTCATGGCTGTCAGTCTGTACCGGATGGTCCGTACCGGTTGGCCCGGCCCGTACCGGTGGCCCGGCCCGGCCCGTGCCGTGCCGGGCGGCTGCCGTGGTGGGACGCGGCCGCCCGGACAGGCCCGGCGCGCACCGCCGCGGGGCCCGCCCGCCGGTACCGGAAGGCCCCGCTCCGCGGGGCCAGGCGGCTTGGCCGATGTCACACAGCCACCGCCAGCGGGGCGGGAAGGGTGCGCTCACGGCTAAACTGGTCCCGTGCTGGAAATATTTTTCACCGCTTTGTTGATCTTTGTAGCGGTGCTCATCGGGTGGTTCTCCGTGTACGCGGTGTACAAGCTGTACTCGGGTCAGCGTTGAGCGTCCCGGTCGTGCCCGTACCCATGTCCGTACCCGGGCACGCCGTCGGCGGGTGGACGTGACCGTGCGGCCCGGGCCGGTGATCGACCTGCACCCGAGCCTGCTGCCGATCGCCTTCCTGCTGGGCACCTGGCGGGGCGAGGGCGTCGGCGGCTACGAGGGGATGGACGCCTTCCGCTACGGCCAGGAGATCGTCTTTTTCAGCACCGGGCGTCCCGCCCTGTCCTACACGTCCCACACCTGGTGGGTCGGTGAGCCCCGGGACGGGCGCAGCGAGGGCAGCCCGCTGGCGACCGAGACCGGTTTCTGGCGGGTGCAGCCCGCGGAGGGCGACGGGCCGCCCACCGTGGAGGTCATGCTCGCCCATCCCTTCGGGATCAGCGAGATCTACGTCGGGGACGTCGCCGGGACGCGGGTGGAGCTGCGTTCCAACGTTGTGATCAGGACGGCCACCGCGCGCCGGGTGGACCGCTCCCAGCGGCTGTACGGCTTCGTCGAAGGTGATCTTGCCTACGCCATCGACATGGCGGCCGAGGGCAAACCGTTGCAGTCGCACCTGTCCGCCCGGCTCCAGCGGGCACCGGCCGCTGGCTGACTGCCGCCTGCACGGCCCGTTCGGCCCGTTCGGCCCGTTCGGCGCGTCCGAGCGGTGCGAACTCGGGCTGGCCGGCCCGGCCGGGCCAGGTGGCCGAGCCGGCCGCGCGTTCGGGCCGGGCCGTCGGATGCCGGCCAGGTCAGGCGCGCATCCGGGAGGCCTCCTCGGCGGCGACCCGGGCGCGCCAGGCCTTCTCCCGCGCGATGGCGCCGGCGAACCCGAGAGCGACCGCCGGATCGAAGTTCTCGTCCGAATAGGTGCGGGTGCACCCGAGCAGCCGGTCGATCTCGTCGGCGGTGACCGCCGTGAGCGGAAGCTGGCCGGTCAGGTAGACGTCGCCGGCGAGATCCACCGAGAAGTGCACGCCGTAGGTCCTCGCGTTGCGCCCGAGCAGGAACGCGTACGTGCCCGCCTCGTTCTCGGCGGGCCGGCGCATGAAGAACGCCTCGATGAGCAGCGTGTGGTCCCCCACCACCAGCCAGGTCATCGTCCGCAGCCGGTGCTCGCCCTCCAGGGTGACGAGGAACGAGTCCTCGGTCACCCGTTCGTAGGGCAGGCCCAGCTCCGCCAGGGCGTCGTCGATCAGGCGGCCGAGGCGTGCCCGTTCGGCACTGTCGACAGGTACTGACACCGGTTCCCACCTCCACCATGATCCTCATCTGGATCGCTGCCGTGGCCACCGGAGACTTTCCAGGCCGCAGCCGGCCGCAGCCGGCCGCGCGGCGTCAGGCCGTTGCCGGGACGGTAACCGGTGTCGCAGCGTTACGGTAACCGGTGAGAACGCCGCGTGCCGTCACGGACCAGCCGAACTCCCCTGCCCGCCCGACCGCCCCGGCGGCCAGGCGCCGGCGCCGGCGTGGCTGGCCGACCACCTGGGCCAGGGCGTCGGCATAGGCGGCCGGGTCGCGTTCCGCCACCAGGATGCCGGAGACGTCGTGCTGGACCGCCGTCCGCAGCCCGCCGACCGCGGCCGCGACGACCGGCGTCCCACAGGCCTGGGCCTCCAGCGCGACCAGGCCGAAACTCTCGCTGTGGCTGGGCACCACGGCCACGCTCGCGGCCCGGTACCAGTCGGCGAGCTCCGGCTGCGGCACCGGGGGCTGCAACCGGACGATGTCGGAGATGCCGAGCTCGGCCGCGAGTTTCACGAGCGAGTCCGGACGGTCCAGGCCGGATCCGCTGGGACCGCCGACCACCGCGACGACCAGGCGGTCACGCAGCGCCGGTTCACGCGCCAGCAGGTGCGCGGTGGCGCGCAGCAGCATGTCGGGCGCCTTCAGCGGCTGGATACGCCCCACGAACAGCAGCAGCAGCGCGTCTGGCGGGACACCGACACGGCCGCGTGCCGCCGCCATGTCCCCGGGGCGGAACACCTCCAGGTCGACGCCGGGCGCCACCACGTCGACCAGCTCGGGGGCGGCGCCGTAGAGATCGACCAGGTGGCGCCGCTCGTCCTCGGTGGACGCGATCAGCAGGTTCGAGCGGTCGACGACGTCCTGCTCGCCGGCGATGCGGTGCGGTGGGTCAGGGCGGTCGCCGTCGGCGAGCGCGCCGTTCTTCACCTTCGCCAGCGTGTGGGCGGTGTGTACCAGCGGGACGGCCCACCTGCTCGCGACCGCGAGCCCGGCCTGGCCGGAAAGCCAGTAGTGCGAGTGGATGACGTCGAACCAGCCGGGCTCGTGCGCGGCCTCGACCCGCAGCACGGCCGCGGTGAAGGCGCACAGCCAGGCGGGCATGTCCTCCCTGCCGACGTCCTCGAACGGCCCGGCGGCGACATGACGTACCGTGACCCCCGGCGTGAGGGTGACCTTCGGCGGCATCCTGCTGCTGGTGGCGCGGGTGAAGATCTCCACTTCGGTGCCGAGCAGGGCCAGCTGCCGGGACAGCTCCACCACGTACACGTTCATGCCGCCGGCGTCGCCGGTACCCGGCTGCTCCAGCGGTGACGTGTGCATCGACAGCATGGCGACCCGACGAGGGAAGCCCGACCGGACCCGACGCACCAACCACCTCCACACCATCCGGACTCACCGACCATCGGACAGCCCGGTCCTGCGAACAACCGATCCAGGGGCCGCATGCCCGGCATCAGCCGCCCCGGGCGTGGCCGTCCGGCGCCGGACGGCCGCATCCACGGCTGCCTCTCAACAACGACAGGCAACCGAGGTTGCGGCCCGTAACCGGATACCGCCATCAGGTTCGCCGGCCCTGTCCTGCCGGCATCCGCCGTCGCGGTCCGTCATGGGCTCTCTTCTGACGGACACCCGGACTCATCCTGCCAGCGGCGCGGCGAACCGGCGATTGGGTGACAGGTGAGATTCACCGGTTTTTTCCGCATCCGGCTCCGGATGCCCGCGACAGGGGCGGCCGAGCCGGTTCTGCGATCGTGGACGCGTGTCAGGTACCTCCCCCACCGGCCGCCGCGAGCCGCGGCTGGCCGCGGGCCGCGCCAGAGCGCTGGGGCTCGCCACCCGTGGGACGACCGCTCCCAACCGCCTGCGCCGGGTCGACCGCTGGATCGTCGGGACACAGGCGGCCCGGTTACGTGCCACCGCCGGCCCGCTTGTCGTCGATCTCGGGTACGGCTCGTCGCCGGTCACCACGGTGGAGCTCTACCAGCGGCTGCGGCCCCTGCGGCCCGACGTCCGGGTCGTCGGGCTGGAGATCGACCGGGAGCGGGTCGCCGCGGCGGCCCCGGCCGCGCGCCCACCGGGGCTGGTTTTCGCCCGTGGCGGCTTCGAGTTCGCCGGGCTGCGCCCGGTGCTGGTCCGCGCGATGAACGTGCTGCGCCAGTACGAGGAGGCGGCGGTCGCCCCGGCCTGGGCGGCGATGCTCGAGCGCATCGCACCCGGCGGCCTGCTGGTCGAGGGCACCTGCGACGAGATCGGCCGGCGTGCCTGCTGGTTCGCTGCCGAGCGCCCGGCAGGGACGCCGATGCCGTCGGCGCCCGCCACAGCGCCCGCCGCAGCATCCGGGCCGCCCGCCAGGCGCGGACGGCCCACGGCAGCCGGCCCGCTCACGGGCCCCGGGCCGCCCGCCGGGACGCCGTGGCCGTGGCGCCAGGGCAGCACGCTCACCCTGGCCGCGCACCTGCCGAGCCTCGCGCGTCCGTCCGAGCTGGCCGAACGGCTGCCCAAGTCGTTGATCGCCCACAACGTCCCCGGCGAGGACGTGCACGCGCTGCTGGCCGCGTTCGACGACGCCTGGCGGCGCAGCGCGCCGCGGGCCGTGTTCGGGCCGCGGCAGCGCTGGACAGCCGCGGTCGAGTCCCTGCGGGCGGACGGCTGGCCCGTACGGGGCAGCCGTCCGCGATGGCGGCTGGGCGAGGTCACCTTTGCCTGGCCGCCGGTACGGACGGACGCGGACGCTGCCACCGCCGGCACCGCGGGCACCGCCCCTGGCGGCAGCGACGGACCCGGTGGGTGAGCGGTGGACGGGTGAGCGGTGGAGCGGCCCGCCGCTCAGGCGCCCGGCCGCCGGGACGGAGCGATCTTGTCGAGGACAGTGAGGTCGTCGGCGCGAGGCTGCCACTCGCCGGCCGCGACGTTCGCCCGAACCTGCTCCGCCGTCGTCGCCCCGGCGATCACGGAGGCTACCGCGGGCTGCGCGGCCAGGCCGCCGATCGCCACGTCCAGCAGCGAGCGGCCGCGTTCCCGGGCGAAGGTCTCCAGGGCCTCGACCTGGTCGAAGACCTCGTCGGTGAGCTCGTCCTGGCGGCCGGCCAGCCGGGTGCCGGGCGGGGGCTGCTCGTCCCGGAAGTACTTGCCGGTGAGGATGCCGCTCGCGAGCGGGAAGTACGGCAGAATGCCGATGCCGTACTTCTGCGCGGCCGGGACAAGTTCGGCCTCGATGCTCCGCTCCAGCAGGTTGTAGTGGTTCTGGGCCGAGATGAAGCGGGTCGTGCCGGAGGCGCGCGCGGTCCACTCGGCGTCGGCGACCTGCCAGGCCGCGAGGTTCGACGAACCCACGTAGCGGACCTTGCCCTCGCGCACTATCTCGTCGAGAGCGGCCAGCGTCTCCTCGACCGGGGTGAACGCGTCCGGGCTGTGCAGCTGGAAAAGATCTATATAGTCGGTCTGCAGCCGGCGCAGCGAGCCTTCCACGGCCTTGCGGATGTACCGGCGCGAGGCGCGGGCGTTGAAGTCGGGCCCGTACACCCCACCCATGTCGTTACCGAACTTGGTGGCGAGGACCACTTCGTCGCGCCGGGTCCGCAGGATATGGCCGAGCAGGGTCTCCGAACCACCCTTGTTGCCATATGTGTCCGCCGTGTCGAACAGGGTGATGCCGTTGTCGAGCGCGGCCGTGACGACGGCCCGGGTGCCCTCGAGGTCGACCCGTGAGCCGAAGTTGTTGCAGCCGAGGCCGACGACGGATACCAGTAGGCCGGAAGATCCCAGTGGGCGATATCTCATATCGTCAGTACAACACGACATACCATGAACCCCGGGCGTCAGGTACCGGGATTCGCCGCCCGTCATGATCACAGGACCGGGCCGGTGGCGTCTGGTTGTTTTTTTCGAGTGGTGGCGCAGTTGCCGTCGTGAGGCGGTCGAATGGCCGGGGCACGACCGGCCATTCGACCGTTCGCCTGTCCGGCCATTCGGCCGGTCGGGCTACTTGGACTTCGCGCTCTCGGAGCCGCTGTTCTCCTTGGCGCTGTCCGAGGACTTCGTCGTCTTCGTCGCCTTCGGCGCCTGGTCGGCCGAGGAGCGCACGGCCTTGGCCCGGTTGACCACGTTACGGGTCCGGGTCACGGCATCCTCGGTCGTCGGGCTCTGGCGGATGCGGGTAACGCGCTTCTCGCCGCGGTCGGCGAAGTTGCTGTAGAGCGTGCTCGCACGTCCCTGAAGGTCGGAAAGCTGGGCACTCACCGACGAGGGCAGGGAGGTGACAGCGGTCTGCACGTTGCCGGGGAGCCGCTGGGCCTGGGTGGAGAGGTCGTTGACCCGGCTGGAAAGCTTCTTGATCTCGCCGACGTAGACGGTGGGGATGCTCCGGATCTTCTCCACCGCGGCGTCCGCGGCACCCACATAGGCGTACAGGGGCTTGCGGACCTCCGACAGCGGGATCTTGACGTCGGCCGAGGCCTCGACGGTGTCGCCCGACTTGTCGGCGCTGGTTCGGATGGTGGCCATTGCTACCTCCAGTGTCGTGACTGTGACGTGGTCGCTGGATACTGTTCTGTTGTTACTTCGTTGATGACGAGGTGTCATCCGGCGGGTTGTGGGCGGTGGCCCCGTTGCTGGCAGCGGTGGTCCGGGTGGAGCGGCCGGTCTTCGCAGCGGCATCCCCGCTGGTCTTGCCGGTATCGCCGGTGGCCGCTGCCGTGCGTGGCCGTCGGGCCGCCGTTGTCCGCTTCGGGGCGGTGTCGGAGGTGCCGGGCGCGCGCGGGGCGGGGGTGGCCGCCGCCCGGGTGGCCCCGGTGGCCCGGCGGGTGGTGCCGGCCGGCTTCGTCTCGGCGGCCGTGCCCTCGGCGACCGAGGTCTCGGCGACCGGCGCGGAGCCGGCGGGCCCGGTGGACG
>NZ_CEVIVC010000062.1:0-18310 GCF_982290645.1 Protofrankia sp. CiP1_Cm_nod4 | reverse complement strand
CAGCGGTGGATGCGGTGGACGCGGAGCCGGTAAGGGCCGCCGCGGGCGTGGCGGTGGATATGCCCCGCCGCAGGCTGTCCGGCAGAGCCGGGCGGCCGGTCAGCCCGTATACGGCGTTCTCCTTCCGGAACGCGTCGTAGATCTCGGCAATGACCTGCTTCTGCCGTTCGGTGAGCGTCGAGTCGGCGAGGACCGCCGCGGTCACATCGCTGTCCGACGCCCGTTCGTCGAGAATGCCGGCCTGCACGTACAGCACTTCCGCGGAGATCCGGAGCGCCTTGGCGATCTGTTGCAGAATCTCGGCGGACGGCTTGCGCAGGCCGCGTTCGATCTGGCTCAGATAGGGATTGCTGACGCCGGCCTGCCGGGCGAGCTGACGTACCGAGATATGTGCAGCCTTGCGCTGGTCCCGGATGAAGTCTCCGAGATCGCGTACGTTCAGGGGCGGCACGTTCAGTGTCGGCCTCCTTTCGTCTGAGGTATGCGCCGGCGCGCCGGGTGGACCATGCCCGCCGGGCGGACTTCACCGGGCGAACCATGCGTACGGTCACGGGACTCGCCGTGTCGCTGAACCGATGGTTGGCATCGTACGGCCAACTGCTAGCTGTGGCAAGCAGTTGGCAAGCATTCTGGAATGCCCGGGACGCCTCCGCCCGGGCCGGCCCGAGGGTTTCCGTGCCTCCGGCGCGCACAGGTGGGCCCACGCGGGGATTTGATGTTTATTCACGGTATTAACGATGTTGCGGATGCGCTAAGCACAATGAGTACTGTGAGTATTCACACTTGTCTCAGGGGTTGCGAACGATCGCATGTGGCCACACTGAGATCGCAATAAGTAACAAACATTTTACTTTTGGTTGCGCATCGGCGAGCTGTCGATCGGTCAGCCGTCGATCAGCCGCCGGGCGATGGCGGTCAGCCGGCTACCGGCCGGTCTCGCCGGCCCAGTCCTTCCCGCTGGTCAGCGAGTCGCGTGTGCTAGCCACTCGCGTTGTGTTGCTAGCGCCGACTCGGTCTCGGCCACCTCGTCCGCGCGCCCGTGGGCCCGGGCACGCTCCAGCCGCGCCTCCAGTTTGGCGACCGACTCCCGCAGCGTCGTCACGAACGGGGACTCGGCAGCCTCCCGCCGGCGCCACTGGGCATCGGACACGGACCGGACGCGGTCACCGGCGGCGGACAGCCGTCGCTCGAGGTCGCCGACGGCGTCCCGGGGCACCTTCCCGATGATGTCCCACTGTTCCTCGATCTGCCGCAGCCTGCGCAGCGCCTGGTCGGGCCGGGCGAGGTCGAGCGCGGCGGCCTCGGCGAGCAGCTGCTCCTTGGCGGCCTGGTTCACCCGCAGATGCGCGTCCCGCTCGGCGTTGGCGGCGTTGCGCCGGGCGAAGAAGGCGTCCTGCGCGGCACGGAAACGCGCCCACAGCTCGTCCTCGATGTCCCTGGGTGCCCGCCCGGCCGACTTCCACTGGTTCATCAGCGCCCGGTAGTGGGCGCCGGTGGCCGACCATTCGGTGGAGTCGACGAGTGCCTCGGCCTCGGCCACGATTGCTTCCTTGCGCTGTCTGGACTGGGCCCGCTGCTGGTCGAGCGCGGCGAAGTGAGCGGTCCGGCGCTGGTTGAACTCCTCGCGCGCGGCGGTGGCCCGCTTCCACAGGTCGGCGTCGGTACGGCGGTCCACCCCCGTGACCGCCCGGAACTCGACGGCGATCGAACGGAACCGTTCCCCGGCGGTCTTCCAGTCGGAGCTGCGCGCGAGGCGTTCGCTCTCGGCGACGAGCGCTTCCTTCGCCTCCACCGCGGCGGCGGCCCGCTGGGCGCGTTCGGCCTCGCGCCGCGCGCCACGCTCGCCGGCCGCTTCCAGCACCGACCCCAGGCGTGCGGTGAGCGCGTCCAGGTCACCGACCACCGCCGCGGTGTCGAGGGAGGCCAGCAGCCGCCGCGCGCTCGCGACGAGCCCCGTCGGGTCGGCGCTGGGGACGGCCAGCCGCTGCTCCAGCAGCGCGGCCTCGGCGGCCAGATCGTCATAGCGCCGGGCGAAGTGCGCAAGGCCCTCCGCCGGGGAGCCCGCCCGCCAGGAGCCGACTGGGCGCTCACCCGTGGTTGTGCGTACGTACACGGTGCCGTCGTCGCCGACACGCCCCCATTCGGAGCTGTTGCGCTCGCTCATCGTGGTCCCGAAGATCGGCGTCAGGTCAGCTGCCATTCTTACAGGCATCGCGCGGATGGGGCACATCCTGCTGGCCGTTGGCAGGCCGGGGAGACGCCGTCGGCCGTCGGGCGTCGTCCCGGTGGGGGGAGCCGCGTCGCGGCGGGGGCGGCGGGCGGCGGGATCTTCCCCGGTCGCCCCGGTCGCCCCGGTCGCCCCGGTGCCCGTCCCCGGTCCCGGGCCTCGGTGTCGTTCTCGGTGCCGGGCCGTGGTGCCGTCCCCGGTGCCGGGGAGCGCTCCGCCCGCCGTTCCCGGCGCTGCCTCGAGGGTGGGCGGAACGCTCCCGCGGGGGAAGCCGCACCCCGGACGGAATCGTGGCCGGCGAATTTCCGATGTGCTTTCCTCAACATTGTCGGAAATACGACAGCGGGCCGTTGGCCGGCAATCCGGCGTCAACCACGGTTTTTCTGAACGGGCCGTCATATGTGTGGCCGCGGTGACATGCCCCGGTCGTATACAGATGTTCTCCCGGCCACCAGGATTCCAGCCGTGTACCGAGCAGACGAGACCCGCCCGGGGCCGCCGGCGGGAGCGCCTGCCGGCGGCTCCGCCCATGGGCGGCCGCCGGCAGGCGAGCCTTCCGGGCCGCGTCACGCGCGACGTTCCGCGCGGCCGGCAGCGGTGCCGGTGCCCGGGGATGCCGCCCTCGACGGCGCCCGGCGCCGGGCCCAGCCAGCGGCCTCAGTGGCCTCAGTGGCCTCAGTGGCCTCAGTGGCCGCAGGGGTCCCGACGTCCGCGGGGTCCCGGCGTCCGCGGTGCTCCCAGGGGACGCCGAGGTCTCGCCGGGCCCCGGCGCCGCGGGCGGCCCGGCGGCCCACCGGCCCGCAGGCCGCGTTCCCGCCGCCGGTTCCCGCGTCCCGGCCATCGGCCGCGCCGAGTACCGCGAACGAGTAGCGCGGAATCGACCGTGCTCATTCCGGTCCGATGCCGGCCGCCCGGGCCGTCGGCAGCACCGGCCTCGGCACCGATATCAGAACCGGCGGCGTCGGGGCGTGAAAGCCTGAAAGGAAGAAAATTGATCCGGATTCCGCCGGCGACACGGTTCGCCGTTGTCGTCGCCGCCGTATGCACGATCGCCGCGTGTGGGGTGGGCGGTTCCGGCGGCCTGTCGCCGGCAGCCGGCCCGCGCCCGCCGGCCCGCCCGGCCACCGTCGCCGTGTCCGACGCGAACGGGGCCACGGCGTCGCTCCAGTGCGCCACAAGGGTCAGAACGCTGCGGATGGTCGCGAGCGGCCCGCTCACCGACAGCGCGAAGGCAGCCAAGGCATACATGGAGAAGGCCCACCCCGGCCTGACGGTCGACATCACGTCCACCGCGACCAGCTATTCCCAGATCGTCCAGCAGATCGGTACCGACGCGGCCGCCGGGCGCAGCACGGACCTCGCGGTGGCCGGGCTCGACCTGCTGGCCACCTTCGTCGAACGGCTCGACGCCCAGGAGGTGTCGCCGCGGTCGCTGCGCGCCTCCTACGACCAGCGGTTCACCACGCTGGGGTCGGTGGGCAGGCAGCTGTTCGTTGTCCCGCAGCAGGTCTCCGTGCCCGTCCTGCTCTACAACGCCGACATGCTCGCCCAGGCCGGGGTGGACCCGGGGTCGCTGAAGGACACCACCGGCCTGCTCGCCGCGGCCGAAAAGATCAGGCAGGCTCTGCCCGGCGTCCAGCCGGTCGACCTGCCGGCTTCGGACCAGTTCGGGCAGTGGTTCTTCAACACCATCGCGGGGTCGAAGGGCGCGAACATCCAGAACGCCGGGGGACGGCCGGACTTCACCAGTGCCGCGGCGCGCGACACCGCGAGCTTCCTGGCCAGGGTCGGCGGTTACGGGCCCCAGTCGAACACGCCGGCCGACGCCATGGTCCGCTTCGCCCTCAACCGGAAGTCCGCGATCGTGGGCGCGAGCATCAGCTCGGTGGTGCCGGGGGTACAGACCATCGAACGCCAGGGCAGGGGCGCGTTCCCGCTCGGCGTGGCGCCGCTGCCCGTCCTGCCGGGTGGTACGCAGCATCCGGTGGCCGGTGGGAACGGCCTCGTGGTGCTGGCCACCGACCGCTGCCAGAACGAGATGGCCACCGAGCTGATGATGGCGATGCTCGCGCCGGACGTGGTGGCCGCCGGGGCGACGGTGCTCAGCTACCTGCCGGTCGACATCGAGGCGGCCAACCGGCTGGTCTCGCTGTACCAGCGGTACCCGCAGGTGGTGCCCTTCAACGCGATGACCGACTCGGTCGTCCACGCGCCGTACTGGTCGGGGCCGCGCGGCGGTGAGGTGCCCGTCCTCGCATCCGAGGCGGTCGCGAGGATCATGGCGGGCGCGAATCCGACGGCCACGCTGACCGAACTGCAGAAGCAGGCGGAGGCGCTCATCATGTGACCGGCGGCCACCTTATGTGACCGGCGGCCACCGGCCCGATGATCATTTGATTGCTGCTCATCGGGCCGGTGGCCGTTCGGTTGACGGCCGTCCGGCCGGTGGCCGCCATGCGGCCGTTGCCCGTCGGGGCGTTCGGCTTTTCGGCTTTGCCGTCGCTCCGCTCCCGCTCCGTCCACGATTCTGTTTCTTTTTGTATTTATTACATTCTTTTATAAGATCGCGAACGGGGAGTAGGCATTTCGAGACGCTCCGTGTGATCTCGCCGTGGTACGGCCTCTTGTGGGGCTCGCGACCGGCGGTAGCATGATTGCAGGATCTTGCTGAACAGCAAGCTGATGAGCAGTCAATGGCCTGTGCGGGATTTTGTGCGGTGCATTCGCGGCCATCGTGTGAGCACGTGTGCAATCGGTGTTAAACGGTGCATGTCGTTGTCCTCCTGTGGTCTTTTGCGCACGCATCGCTTCCTGTTTGTCACTGTGTCGCGAAGATGTCATCACATAGCGTTGTTAGCTGCTCACCAGATGCGACTCGAAGGAGACAGATGATGTCGACCGAGGGCGCCGGCGCCTGCGCTCACCCGCTCGCGTTCGTCCGGGCGCAGCATGGCTGGTCCTATCAGCGACTGGCCCGGGTGGTGGCGCGCCGCGCACGCGACCTGGGTGTGGCCAACATGGCGGCGGAACGTCAGAAGGTCTGGCGCTGGGAACACCGGGGTGTCGTGCCTGACCGGGTCTCCCAGCTTGCCCTCGCCACCGAGCTGGGAGTCTCGGCCCAGAAGATCGAGTCCCATCCCTGGCCGGCCTGGCTGCCGACCGGTGACGTCGTACGTACCGACTACCCGTGGAACAGCGCAGGCAGTGTGACATCAATGATCGATGTTGTCGAAGGTGCCCTCACCGACCGCCGCGGCTTCCTCACCATCACCGGAGCGGGTGTGGCGAGCCTGGCCGGCGAGTGGCTCAACCTGGAGCCCACCCGGCTCGCCGCCGCCCTGGACGGCGGCCGGGTGGACGAACAGGTGGTCCACCGCATCGAGCACAACATCCCGGGGTTACGGCTGATGGACGACCGGCTCGGCGGGGAGGGCGTCCGGCGGCTTGTCGACGCCGAGCTGCGAGTGGTCACCGACCTGCTCGCCAAGGGCTCGTACACGGAGAAGATCGGGACGAGCCTCCAGCTGCTCGCCGCCGAACTCGCCCGGATCGCCGGGTGGGCGTCGTTCGACGCCGGCTACCACACGAGCGCGCAACGCTACTGGATCGCGGCCCTGCACGCCGCCCACGCCGCCGGGGACCGGCTGGTCGGTGCGAACATCATGAAGAACATGTCGTTGCAGTGCGTCGACTTCGCCTGTCCCAAGGAAGCCCTCGAGCTGGCCGAAGCGGCCGTGACGAGCAGCGGCGGCATCAGCGGACGCGCCGGCGCGATGTTCCAGATGAGGCTGGCCCGGGCGTACGCGGCACTGGGCGACCAGGCCGGGTGCTTCCGCGCGCTGGCCCAGGCCGAAACGGCGGCCGGCCGTTCCAGCCCACACGACCCGGCCTGGGCGGGCATCTTCGACGAGGGATTCCACGCGGCCCAGCTCGGGATCTGCTACATCGACCTCGGCCAGCCACAGCAGGCGGACCGCTGGCTGGCGCACGCCCTCGCGGTGCACCCGGTCGCCCGCGCCCGCGACCACGCGACATACCTGCTCCGCCGCGCGGCCGTGCAGATCGACCTGGGCAACATCGACCACGGGTGCGCGCTCGTCCGCCAGGCGACGCCGTTCCTGGAGGCCACCCGCTCGCAGCGCAACGCACGGCGGGCGGAGGATGTCCGGCGCTCCCTGCGCCGGCACGCGGCGCATCCGGACGTCCGTGAGGTGGATCAGCTCCTCGCTCGTCCCGCCTGACCGTGTCCTGTCGTCCTATCCCACCCGGGGGACGGCTGCCCTCGCCGAGGCGAGCGGCCCGGCCGAGGGTGCGACGCACGGAACGGACGGTCCGGGCTCGGGTCAGCCGACGAGACGGCCGGCCGGGCGGGTCGGCTGGTCGGGCCCGCCCGCCGGCTCCACGGACGCCGCGACCTCACCCGCCTCCGGGTCGACGACGACCAGGGCGGTGTCGTCGGGCACGGTCCGTTTGACGATCGCCAGCGCGATCGGGCCGAGTTCCGCGTGTACGACGGACGTGCCCACGAACCCGACCGCCCGGCCGCCGCTGTGCACCGGGGCGCCGTGGGCGACCGTCGTGCCGTCCAGATGCAGCAGGACCATGCGCCGGGGCGGGCGTCCCAGGTTGTGCACGCGGGCGACGGTCTCCTGACCACGGTAGCAGCCCTTGTCGAGGTGGACGGCGGTGGCCAGCCAGCCGACCTCGTGCGGGATCGTCCGGTGGTCGGTCTCCGCGCCCAGGCGGGGCCGGCGGCCGGCGACCCGCGCCGCCTCGAACGCGCCGGCCCCGGCGAGGGAGGCGCCCGCGGAGACGAGCCGCTCGACCATCCCGCGCAGCGTCCGGCGCGGGACGAGCAGGTCGAGACCGTCGGGCATCGCCCGGACGAGGATCTCGGATCCGCCCGGATCCTCCTGCTCGCCCGCCTCGAGGCCGGCCCCCGGGCCGTCCGTCGCGGCGCTGTCGGCCACGGGGCCGTCGACTACGGCTGGTGATGTGACGGCCGGCCGGACGAGGGCCCGGGCCAGCGGGTACAGACCATGGGCCAGCAGGTCACCGTCGTAACCCACCGTCACATCGTGGCGGTCAGGCCGGTGGAGCGGAGGGTCGAGCGGGGCGAACGCGCTGGTCACGACGTCCACGGCGGCCGGGCCGATGACCGACAGCACGGCATAGTCGGCATGGACGTCGACCGGTTCGACCCGCAGCAGGAAACGCATCGACTCCAGGTAGGCGAGCAGTGCGGCGCTGGTGCCCGGCTCGACGTCGAGCCAGCTGGCCGTCCCGTCGTCGGCGATCATCAGGTGGTGTTCGACGTGGCCGTGCGGGGAGAGCACCAGCGCCTCGCTGCCCCGCATGGCCGGCAGCGCGGCGAGATGCTGGGAGGTGATGCTGTGCAGCCAGGACAGCCTGTCCACACCGGTGACGCGCAGCACCCCGCGGTGCGAGCGGTCGACGACCACTGCCCCGCGCTCGCCGGCGCGCTGCTCGCGCAGCGGATCCCCATAGTGGTCGGCGACCCCGAGATCGGGCCCGGTGGCGGGCACGGCACCGGCGACGGCCAGCAGCGGTGAACGGTAGCCGTCGTCCGGGCTGTCCGGGCTGTCCGGGCTGTCCGGGCTGTCCGGGCTGTCCGGGCTGTCCGGGCTGTCCGGGCCGCCGGGCGTGCGCGTGGCGATCGGGTCGGTGGTCATGGACTGTCCGGTCATGGCCTGTTCAACCCGAGACCGGGGTCGCGCAGTTCCCGCATCGGCCGGCAAGTGCGACGTGACTGACGTCCACGGAGAAGTCGAAGTCGTCGCGCAGCCGGGCGACGAGGTCGGTCAGGACGTCCGAAGGGATCTCCCGCACCGTGCCGCAGCCGCCGCACACCAGATGGACGTGCTCGACGACGCCGGCCGCATGGTACGTCGGCGCGCCGTGACCGAGGTGGGCGTGCGAGACGAGGTCGAGCTCCTCGAGCAGGTCCAGGGTGCGGTACACCGTGGAGATGTTGACCCCGCCCGCGGTGCGGCGGACCTCGGTGACGATCTCCTCGGGGGTGGCGTGGCCGAGCCGGGCGACCGCTTCGAGGACGAGCTGGCGTTGTGGGGTGAGCCGGTAGCCCCGGGAGCGTAACTGCGTCTGCCAGGTGCCGTCCGCCACCGGCTCCGGGGCTGACGACGACCCCGAGGCTGACGACGCCGGGACCTCGGCCCGCGGTGACGCGGTGGCAACCGGCGCGGCAGCAGCCTCACGCCACCGCCAGCTCTCCCGGCCTTTCGCGACGTCCACCGTCATGGACACAGTTTAGGCCGCGTCCGATGGATCTTCGATCGTGCGGACGGTGTCCTGCTGTGTCACCGTCGCGACCCTCCGACGATAATTACTTTTTGTTATACATAAGTCGCCTTAAGTGTTCAGGAGTCGCCGGCGACGGCTTGGCGGTTGGTGCGGAAAAGCGGTTGCCGAGCCCACCCGGCCCCCGTAGCGTTGTCCGTACACGAGAAGGGAGGTGGTCTAGTTTTGTGTGATAAACGGACTCGTGAGGTGACTGTCCGCTAAGCCGGTCTCGTGGTCCTCACCCCTGCCGGGTGACCTGCGGGCACCGGCACCGGCGAGAACCAGACAGGCACCGGACCTCCGGGCGTCGTCGCTGGTCCCGACGACCTGTCGTCCCTTCCATGGGCGATGGAAGCGCCCGGAGGTCTTTTTGTCCCCAGTCGGACGGCTCAGGATGCCACGCGGCGGCTGCGGATTATCACGACGCCGCTGGCGGGACCGTCGATGGGGCGGAAGGCGGTCGGGCGTCATCGATGGGTGGCCCGCAAGGTCCGAGATGTTGCGGCCATGATTCGATCTTAAGATGTTGCGACATCCGAGCTAGTGTGGATGTCATGAGCGCGGCCTACGAGGAAGTCCCGTTCAGCGAGCTCCTCCATCATCCGGCGGCAACCGCCCGACGGCTCGACGAGGTACGCGCGCTCCGGTTGCGCCGCCGCGACGCGACGGACCTCGCGCTGATGCGAGTGGAGCAACTCGAACAGGACTCCGCCGTGGTCGACTTCGCCACCCGCATGCTCGCCAGCCTGATCCACACCGGGAACGCTGCCGCTCTGCGGCAGGCGCTGCCAGACGCGTTGCCCTGGACGACGTTCCTACCGCCGGCGGACGTCGACACCTTTTTCACCGAGCTCATCGCAACCGCGCGCGGCGCGATGGCGCTGGACACGCTGGCTCCCGTCGCCGTCCTGCTCACCCAGTGGCGGCACAGCGCCGAGATCCACGCCGACCCCGCCCTGTACGCGATCCTGACCCGGGAACCCGACGGCGACCTCGGCCCCGTCCCCCAGCCACCCGCCGTCGCAACCGAATGAGCCCGAAGCGGGAAGACCGCGCCGCTCCACCCCCCACCAGCAGCGAGTACGACATCTGTTTCGCCACCAACGAGGCCGCCGACGGCTGGGAACACCTCGCCCGCCAGGCCCCGGGCAACCTGCGCCGCGCCTTCGACACAATCCGGTCGTTGCCGCGGATCCGCGGCAATCCGGACCGTCACCACCGTCTCAAGGGCGCCCTCGGCACCGCGACGTTCAAAGGCCAGACGCTGGAACGCTGGCAGTATGAGGTCACCAGCGGCGGACGCATCTGGTATCTGATCGATGATTCGAACCGGACCGCGTGGGTGATCTACGCCGGTACCGGCCATCCCAAGGCCACCGACTGACACCCAAGCCGACAACCAGGACAGCGGACGAGGGCAACACCAGCGGGCCGGTTCGGGCCGGGCGGCCAGGGGCGGGGGTACCGGTGTGGGGTGGTGAAGGGCTGGGCGTCGCGGTCGGAGCGGCCCTGAAAGTGCCCCGGACGGGTGCGCCACGGCCGATCCAGCCGCATCGCGGCGACGGGTTGCGGCAGGATCGAAGTCATGCCGACGCTCGTTCTGCTCCGCCACGGCGAGAGCACGTGGAACCGAGAAAACCTGTTCACCGGCTGGGTGGATGTCGACCTTTCCGACAAGGGCCGCCAGGAGGCGGCCCGCGGCGGTGAACTGCTCCGCGACGCCGGTGCGCTCCCGGACGTGGTGCACACGTCGTTGCTGCTGCGCGCGATCCGCACCGCCTGGATCGCGCTCGACACGGCCGGCCGGACGTGGATCCCCGTGCACCGCTCCTGGCGCCTGAACGAACGGCACTACGGCGGCCTGCAGGGGCTGAACAAGGCCGAGACCCTCGCCGAGTACGGCGAGGAGAAGTTCACGCTGTGGCGCCGTTCCTACGACACCCCGCCGCCGCCCATCGGCCCCAAGCAGGTCAGCGGTGTGGACGAGCGCTACGCCGACCTGCCGCCGGACCTCATCCCGGCGACCGAGTGCCTCAAGGACGTGGTGGCCCGGATACTGCCGTACTGGTACGACGCGATCGTGCCGGACCTGCGGCGCGGGAGGACCGTGCTCGTCGCCGCCCACGGCAACTCGCTGCGCGCCCTGGTCAAGCACCTCGACGGCATCGGCGACGGCGACATCGCCGCCCTGAACATCCCCACCGGCATCCCGCTGCGCTACGAGCTGGATGACGACCTGCGCGTCCTGTCCTCGTCCTACCTCGACCCGGAGGAAGCGGCCCGGGCCGCCGCCGCCGTAGCCGCCCAGGGCAAGAAGTAACGAACGCCGGTCGGGTGGGCGCTCGGCGGCGCCGAACGGAGCCGTGACGTGGGGAACGCGGGCCCGGCAGGGGCGGAACCACGTCACCGCTCTGTTCGTGTAGCTGGTCCCGCTCCGGGCGGGTCAGACCCGTTTGCCGGTGACCAGGTAGATGACCCGGTGGGCTACTGAGACGGCGTGGTCGGCGTAGCGTTCGTAGTAGCGGCCACAGAGGGTGATGTCGATCGCGGCCTCCATGCCGTAGGTCCATTCCGTTTCCAGCAGGACGTGGAAGAGCTTGCGGTGCAGGGCGTCCATGGAGTCGTCGTCGCTTTCCAGCTCCTTGGCCAGGGCCGCGTCGTGGCCGGCGATGACCGACCCCGCCTTGGCGACGATGCGCTGCGCGACCTGCCCCATCTCCAGCAGGGTCGAGTGCAGCTCCGGTGGGACGGCACGGCCGGGGTAGCGCCGGCGGGCCACCTTGGCGACGTGCAGCGCGAGGTCGCCCATGCGTTCGAGGTCAGCCACGATACGCAGCGTGGTGACCATCGTCCGCAGGTCGGTGGCGACCGGCTGCTGGCGCGCCATTATGTCGAAGGATCGTTCCTCGATTTCGTTGCGTAGCAGGTCCACGGTCTCGTCAGCCGTGATCACGCCCTCGGCGAGCTGCAGATCTGCGTCGAGAAGGGCGGTCGTCGCTCGCGCCATTGCTGAAGCGACCAGGTTGGTCATCTCGACGAGCGAGGAGTTGATGCTCTCGAGCTCGTCGTGGAAGGCGTCCCGCACGGACGGCTCCTTCGTGTCTGTAGCGGTTGTCAGCCCATCGGACCACAACAGGGTGAGGTCAGGACGGCTGGCAGAGCACGATCATGTTTCTTTCGCGCTGCTGGAAGCCGTGGATCTCGCTGGTCACCGGGACGGCGGCCGTGTTCCCGGCTCGCCGGGACGGTGACCATGCGCGTGCCGGCTCCCGGCGTTGCGAGCCGGCGTCGGCTGTCCGTGGGAAAGTCGCCGTTCCGCTCTTCGGCGCGTCACACGTTGAGGGCGAACAGCGATTGCTCCTGGACATATGACCCCGAACGCCGCGCATACCCTGTCGCGATCAACGATGGTCGGCAGTGCTCGCCCCACGGTGAACACATCCTGTTGGCCGGGTGAACTCCTGACGACTATCGGACCGGGTTGGGTGGATACACCCGCAGCCCACCTACCATTCGGCCGTGGGCGAGGGCGCGGACGAGCGGGAGGCCGGCTTCGGCCTCCCCGGTTCCGGGCTGCCCGGCATCGGGCTGCCCGGCATCGGCCGTTCCGGTTTCTCCGGCTTCGGGTTCTTCGCCGGCGGGACCCGCTCGGATGCTGTCGGCTCCACGCCGCGCACCGGCCGGGAGCGTCCCGGCCCGCGACCGGCATCGGCCCAGGCGCCGCCGGCCCAGACGCCGTCGGGTGCGGCGTCGTCGGGTGCGGTGCCGCCGGCCCAGGTGCCGCCGGCTCAGGCGTCGTCGGGTGCGGTGCCGCCGGCTCAGGCGCTGCCGGCTCAGGCGCCGCCGGGCCGGGGTGCGCCCACGATCCGGACGGGTGACAGTACGGCGGTGTCCCCGCGGCGGCGGTTCCGCGATGCGACGGCCGCGAACCCGCCGACCGCCGCGCACGCGGCGCTGCCCTCGCGGCTCGTCCGGCGCCTTGTCGACGGCCTGCCCTCCGGGCTGATCGTTCTGGACGCCGACGGCGTGGTGGTGCTGGCCAACCCGGCGGCCCACGCCATGGGGGTGATCGTCGACAGCCGGCTGGACCTGGGTGAGCTCAGCGACCTGGCCGCCCGCACCCGCGGCGACGGCGTCGACCGTGACCAGCAGCTCGACCTGCCGCCCCGCCCCGAACCGCCGCTGACCCGGCCCCGTCCCGACCAGGAGGCGTTCGCCGTACGCGCCCGCACCTCGCGGCTGGACGCGGACGGCCATGTCGCGGTGATCCTCGACGATCTCACCGAGGCCCGCCGGGTGGAGGCGGTCCGCCGGGACTTCGTGGCGAACGTCAGCCACGAGCTGAAGACCCCGGTCGGCGCGCTGCACGTGCTGGCCGAAGCCGTCGCCGCGGCCAGTGACGATCCGGCGGCCGTCCGCCGGTTCGCGTCCCGGATGACGCACGAGTCCGCCCGGCTGGCCCGCCTCGTACAGGAGATCATCGATCTGTCCCGGCTGCAGGGCGCGGACCCGCGGCCGGATCCCCAGCCGGTGCAGGTGTCGGTGGTGGTGGCCGAAGCGCTCGACCGCACCCGGCTGGCCGCCGCCGCCCAGGAGATCATCGTTGCGGTGATCGGCGACAGCGACTTCGTGGTCAGCGGGGACGAGGGACAGCTGGTCACCGCGCTGGCGAACCTGCTGAACAACGCGGTCACCTACTCCCCGCCGGGGACCCGTGTCGTCGTCGGTGTCCGGCGCGCCGGTGACACCGTGGAGCTCTCGGTCGCCGACGAGGGCATCGGCATCGCCGAGAAGGACCTGGAGCGGGTGTTCGAGCGCTTCTACCGGGCGGACCCGGCGCGGTCCCGCACGACCGGCGGTACCGGGCTGGGCCTGGCGATCGTGAAGCATGTCGCGACCAACCACGGGGGAAGTGTGAGCGTGTGGAGCTCCGAGGGGGCCGGGTCGACGTTCACGATCAGACTGCCGCTGCTGCTGGCCGATACCGATGACGATGCTGACACCGAGATCGACACCGAGATCGACACCGAGATCGACACCGGCGCCGGCATCGACACCGATGCCGATGCCGGCGCCGAGCACAGGCGCGACAACGGCGACTGACCGACGAATGACGGCCGACGGACCGACACCCGGATGACGGACGGATGACGAAGGAGTGTGACGCGTGACCCGCCTGCTGGTCGTGGAGGACGAGGAGTCGTTCTCGGACGCGTTGTCGTTCATGCTGGAACGGGAGGGTTTCGACGTCGCGGTAGCCGCCGACGGGCCGGCCGCGCTGACCGAGTTCGAGCGGCACGGCGCCGATCTCGTCCTGCTGGACCTGATGCTGCCGGGCCTGTCCGGGACGGAGGTCTGCCGTGCGCTGCGGCAGCGGTCGACCGTCCCGGTGATCATGTTAACCGCCCGCGACAGCGAGATAGACAAGGTCGTCGGCCTGGAGCTCGGCGCGGACGACTACGTCACCAAGCCGTTCTCCGCCCGTGAGCTGGTCGCCCGTATCCGCGCGGTGCTGCGCCGCCGCGGCGAGGTCGACGAACACGTCACGGCGACGCTGGAGGCCGGTCCGGTGCGGATGGACGTCGAACGCCATGTGGTCACGGTCGCCGGCACCTCCGTCCCGCTGCCGCTGAAGGAGTTCGAGCTGCTGGAGATGTTCCTGCGCAACGCCGGCCGGGTCCTCACCCGCGGCCAGCTGATCGACCGGGTCTGGGGCTCGGACTACGTCGGGGACACCAAGACCCTCGACGTCCACGTCAAGCGTCTGCGCACCAAGATCGAGGACGAGCCCGGGAACCCACGCCACCTGGTGACCGTGCGGGGCCTGGGGTACAAGTTCGAGCCCTGACGCCGGCGGCGCCCCCGGTGGCACGGCGTCTCCGGCGGCCCTGTTCTCTCCGGTGGATTCTCTCCGGTGGCGTGATCGTGATCTTTCTGTGACGATTCGGTTCTTTGATCGGCGTTTCGGCCCGACAGTGGCGATCACTTGTGTACGTTGGTCGGGTGAGGGCTCCGCCCGGCCTGGTCGCTGTGCGTACCTGATCACTGTCATGGTGGTTAGCCGTCGCTGTCATGGTGGTCCGCCGGGCGTGTTGTTCGCCGGATACCGGTGGCCTGGTTCGCTGGGCGCTGGTGCCGGCCGGCCGTGGCCGGCTCGATGCACGACCGGGAGTGGATGCGTGAAGTTTGGCCACGCGGCGAGGGGGGCATGCGCTCTTCGTCCGCTGTCCGGTCTGCCAACTGTTTCCGTCCTGCCCGATCTGGCCGGTCTGGCCGATTCGGATGACCTCGCCGGCCCGGCCGGCCCGGCTGGGTTGTCGGTTGCCGTGCGGGTGGGCCTATCGTGTGTCCGATGTCACTGAAGCCCGTGGCCGAGACCGCCGCCGTGGAGATCCCCGCCGCCGCCCGGCCCGGGGCCGGTGACCCGCCCGTGACGCTGCCCGTGCCGGCCCCCCTCGGCGATGGCCAGGAGGTGGGCCAGGAGGCCCTGCCCCACCAGGCCGCCCCGCACGTCGCCGTCCCGCCGGTTTCCGGCCGGATGCGCCTCGGTGTGATCGATATCGGCTCGAACACCGTGCACCTGCTGGTGGTGGACGCCCATGTCGGCGGCCAGCCGCTGCCGGCCGCCAGCATGAAGGTCCCGCTGCGGCTGGTCGAGCTCCTCGACGGTGACGGAGCGCTCTCCGCCGAGGGGGAGCGGATCCTGACCGGCTGCATCATCGACATGAGTGCGCGTGCCGACGAGCTCGGCGTGGACGATCTTGTGGCGTTCGCCACTTCCGCGCTGCGGGACGCTACCAACAGTGAGGACGTCCTGGCTCGTCTGCGGACCGCCAGCGGGGTCGCGCTCGCGGTCCTGCCGGGGCAGGACGAGGCCCGGCTGACCTTTCTGGCGGTGCGGCGCTGGTTCGGCTGGAGCGCCGGCCGGCTGCTCGCGCTCGACATCGGCGGCGGCTCCCTGGAGATCGCGGCCGGGATGCACGAGGACCCCGACGTCGTGTCCTCCCTGCCGTTGGGGGCCAGCCGGCTCACCCGGGACTGGTTCGCCAACGACCCGCCGAAACGCTCCGAGGTGACGGCCCTGCGGCGCTACGTCCGGGCGCACATCGCCCCGGTGGTCTCCCGGCTGTACGTGGTCGGCGAGCCCACGCGGGCGGTGGCGACGTCGAAAACCTTCAGGTCGCTGGCCCGGATCGCCGGCGCGGAGCCCTACAGCCGCGGCCCGTACGTCCGCCGGGTCCTGCGCCGGGACGCGCTGCGCGAGATGTCCGCGCGGCTGTGCCGGCTGTCCGCCGCCGAACGGTGCGACCTGCCCGGGGTGTCGGCCGACCGCGCGGGCCAGCTGGCCGCCGGGTCCGTGGTCGCCGACGAAGCCCTCGACCTGCTGAACCTGGATGAGGTCGAGATCTGCCCGTGGGCGCTGCGGGAGGGCATCATTCTGCGCAGGCTGGACTGGCTGACCTCCGCGTGACCTTCGAACAGCCCTCCAAATGATCTTCATGTGAGCCCCGTCCGGTCCCTGTGCGATCTCTGTGTGGTCTCCATGTAGTCCCTGTGCGACTTCGTTCGGTAACCGGTCTGCTGTCTCGGTGCTCCGAGTCGGGCGCCGATCGCCGCGCACAGGCACTACTGTTGAGGGATGTCCGAGGCGCAGACCCCAGCGCCGCGGCTCGGGGACGCCGAGGTCGCGGACAACCGTGGCCCAGATTTGTGGCGGCCGACAGCGGATTCCGCTGTTCTCTCCCCTGACACCGGCTACCCGGCCCGGCTCGCACCGCGTGGCGGTGGGCGTGCCATCGCACGGGTGCCCTCGGCCAGAGTGGCTCTGTCGACCGCGTCGACGTATCCGGAGTCGACGGCGGCGGCTTTCGAGATGGCTGCCCGGCTTGGCTACGACGGCGTAGAGATCATGGTGTGGACGGATCCGGTGAGCCAGGATCCGGAAGCTCTGCGGCGGCTTGCCGACTATCACGGCATTCCGATCCTGGCGATCCACTCCCCGTGCCTGTTGCTCACCCAGCGTGTCTGGGGGGTCGAGCCGTGGGCGAAGCTGCAACGGGCCCGCGCCGTCGCGGAGACGTTGCGGGCACCGACCGTCGTCGTCCACCCGCCGTTCCGGTGGCAGCGTGACTACGCCCGCGACTTCATCGAGGGCATCGAACGGATGGCGAACGAGACGGACATCCGCTTCGCCGTCGAGAACATGTTCCCGTTGCGGGCCCGGGGGCGGGAGGTGTCCGCGTACGCGCCGAACTGGTCGCCCGTGGACGACGACTACCGGCACGTCACCCTGGACCTGTCACACACCAGCGTGTCCCGTTCCGACGCGCTCGCCATGGCCGACGAGCTGGGCGACCGGCTGGTCCACGTGCACATGGCCGACGGGGTCGGCCTGGCCAAGGACGAGCACCTGGTGCCCGGCCGCGGCAACCAGCCATGCGCCGACCTGCTGGAACGGCTCGCGGCCCGGGGCTTCGACGGGACGGTGGTCGTGGAGATCAACACGCGCCGCGCGGAGTCGAGAGCGCAGCGGGAGGCCGACCTCGCCGAGGCCCTGGCGTTCACCCGCCTCAACCTCGCCGCCGCCCCCGTCACCGCGGCCGGCCGCCTGCCCTGACGTCATGGCCCTGGTCCGGGCATTGTCGCCGGGCCGGCCGGTGATACCGGTGGAGCGGGTGATACCGGTGCGATGCCGGTGGAGGGGCAGTACCGGTGACGTGACGATACCGGCGGGGTATCGAGACGAACAGCGGTAAACAGCCGTATCCGGCCCGCACGACGGTGCCACCATGCGGTAATGAGCGCCAGATCGCTTTTCGACCCGATGGTGGACGCCTATGACGCCGCCCGGCCGTCCTATCCCGATCAGCTGTTCCGGGATCTGGCCTGGCTGGCCGGGCGTGAGCTGGCCGGCGCGGACATCCTCGAGGTCGGCGCCGGGACGGGTATAGCCACCCGGGACCTGCTCGCGCGCGGCGCCCGGGTGATCCCGGTGGACCACAGCCCGGGCATGCTCGGCCGGCTGCGGGAGCGCACCCCCGGGATCGGCGTGGTGCGCGCCGACGGCGAGGCGCTTCCGTTCTCCGACGCCGTGGCGGACCTTGTCTGCTACGCCCAGGCGTGGCACTGGGTGCGGGTGCCGGTGGCCGCGGCCGAGGCGGCCCGGGTGCTGCGCCCCGGCGGCGCGCTCGCGGTCTGGTGGAACGACGTCGACGGCGAGGACCTGCGCTGGTGGGAGCGTCAGCAGCGGCGTCTGGAGGCGATGAGCCCCGGCTACCGGCGCGACTACCGCACCCGCCCCTGGGCGGACGAACTGCGCTGGACGGGCCTGTTCACCGAGGTCGTGACGGTTTCCGGCCACTGGGGCCGGACGCTCCCGCTGGACCGGTACGAGCTGTGGCTGCGCTCGAAGTCGTACGTCCAGGCGATCGGGGACCGGCTGGAGGACTTCCTGGACGCCGAACGGCGCTCCCTGCTGAAGGCCTTCCCCGACGGGATGATCACCGAGCCCTTCCGCACGATCCTGACGGTGGCCCGCCTCCCACTCACCACCCCGTCCTGAGCAGAACCCACCCCACCGCACCCCCTGAAACCCACAAAGACATGCCGATCATCCACCTTTGTCGGGAACGAGTACGTAAGTGGCTGCTACAGCAGCCACTTGTTCCCTCGTTGTCATGATGGGATTCCTTTTTCGTTTTGAGGTGGGGTAACGATGTGGATCTGTTGCTGTCGCGGCACCGTATTCACGTCCTTTGGGGT
>NZ_CEVIVC010000061.1:25183-30948 GCF_982290645.1 Protofrankia sp. CiP1_Cm_nod4 | reverse complement strand
ACTCCGACGCCCCGGCCGAGCATGAGGCGATCACCGGCCGGCCGGGCAGCCACGCCCGGACCAGAGCGAACATCGCCGAGGCGGTCCGCCGGGAGATCCCGCTGCGGGTCGGCGTCATCGGCGTCGACGACGCCCAGCGCGTCGACCAGGCACGCGCGGACCTCGCGGCCCTCGGCGTCACCGACATCGGTTATGACCGGGTGCGGGCGTTCGGCCGCGGGGCTCCGGCGGTGGACGAGGCGGATACCTGCGGGCAGTGCGGGCACGGCACCGCCGCCATCGGCCCGGACGGTACGGTGTCACCATGTGTGTTCACCCGGCATGCGGTCGCTGGCAACGCCCGACGGGAACCGCTGCACAGCGTCCTTGACGGCGACGCCTTCCGGGCACAGGTGGCGCGGCTCGACCAGGCCCGCCGGCCCACGGAGACCACCGCCTGCATGCCCAACATGAAATGCACGCCGGATTCCAGATGCGTCCCGTCGTGCACGCCGATCTGTAGCCCCCTGCGAAAGGTACGCGAGTGAGGCGGCGATGGTTGCCGGTCCGCGTCGATGACTATGACGCCTGGCTGGCGGGAGTGTTCCTGGCCGCGACCGAGCGACTGGGCGTCGAACCGTGCACGCCCGCTACCAGCGTCGCGAACAGCATCAGCGGCCCGGTGCTCCACCAGGGCAAACGGGCATGGCTACGGGTCGCCCCGTTCCGCGAGGACGGGATGGACCGGGAGGCGTGGACGGGCATCCGCGACGCCGCCGCCCTGCGCGGCATCCACAAACCGACACTGTTGGACAGCGTGGAATGGACCCACACCCAGCCGGTGGACATCCCGGTGTGCGCCGACCTGATGACCCTGGCCCCCGACCCGGTCGCGGCGCCCGGCAGCCAGTACCTGGCCACACCCATCACCCTCGCCCCCCAATGGCTGAATGATCTACGTGCTTCCCTGGAGACGTTGGCCACCCACCCCACCGACCGGACCTTCTGGGTGGACAGCGCCGAACGGCACCGCTACCTGCTGCACGCCGTCTACGGCCGGCCGCTCCCGCCGGGGATCGCACCGACCTGGGGCAGCACCGAACACCTGGATCTGCATTGGGGCAACGTCACCATCCCCAACCTGATGATCCTCGACTGGGAACACTGGGGTACCGGCGTAGCCGGCTCCGGCGCCGCACGCCTGTACTGCACCGCCCTGGCCGCCCCCGAAACCGCCAAACAGATCTACACCACGTTCGCGGACGTGCTCGACAGCCCGTCGGGACGCTATGCGCTGCTGGTCGCCGCCGCCGACATCCTCGTCAACGTCGCCTACTACGAGGACACCGTCAACCTCTGCCCCGCCCTCCACCAGCTCGCCAGGAAGATCCTGGACCAGCCGGAGACGTTCTAGTTGATCGTGGAGGGCCGACCCAGAGGGAAAACCTTCTGATCTGCCCCGGGGCTGACATCTCCTTGACCTGCGAAGGAAAAGCCGATCATCTTGATGGGCTGGTGGTGGGACCTGGTGGGACGAGGACGCCGGGGTTGAGCAGGTTGGTGGGGTCGAGGGCGTGTTTGACGGCCGCGAGCACGGCCAGCTCCGCCGGTGAGCGGGACAGGCCCATCCACGCCGTCTTCGCCCGTCCGACGCCGTGTTCGGCGCCGATGCTGCCGCCGTCGGCCGCGGCCCGGGTGAGGATCGCCGTGGCAAGCGCCTCCCGGCCGCTGGTGTCGCCGCGGTCCAGCCCGGTGACGTTGACGTGCAGGTTCGCCTCGGCGAGATGCCCCCACAGGTGCAGCCGGGCGGACGGCGCCACCGCCGGCACCAGGGCGCGCAGATCGTCGACGAAGGCGGAGATACGGGCGAGCGGGACGGCGACGTCCAGCTTGAGCGGGACGTCGAGCGCGTTCACCGCCGCCGTGTGCCCCTCCCGGTAGGCCCACAGGCGCTCCCGGTCCGTGGCGGTGGTGGCGACGACCGCGTCCAGCACGCCGGTGGCGGTCTCCACCGCCGCGGCGAGGTCGCCGGTCGGGTCGGTGGGCCCGACGCACTCCACCAGCAGGTACGGGGTGTCCGGCGGGAACGGCCGGCCGGGGAACGGGGCCGGCCGGCCCTGGTGGGCGCACACCAGGTCGACGCCGTCGCCGAAGACCAGCTCGACGGCGTCCAGGGAGGGCACCGTGGCCCGCAGGGTGGCGACGAGGCCGACCGCGGCGGGCAGGCCGGTCACGGCGAGCAGAGCGGCCGTACGCGCCGCGGGCAGCCCGACCAGCCGCAGCTGGACCTTCGTGATGACGCCCAGGGTGCCTTCGCTGCCGACGAACAGCGATGGCAGGTCGTAACCGACGTTGTCCTTGGGCAGGCCGGACAGCCGCCGCAGCACGCTGCCGTCGGCCAGCACCACCTCCAGCCCGGCCACCTGGCCGCGGGTCATCCCGTGGCGCAGCACCCGCTCGCCGCCGGCGTTGGACGCGGCGATGCCGCCGACGGTGGCCGAGCCGCGGGCGGCGAAGTCGACGCCGACGCCGTAGCCGGCCGCGCGCGTGTGCGCCTGGACGTCGGCGAGGGTCGCCCCGGCACCGGCCGTCACCAGCCCGGCGGCGGTGTCCACCGGCTCGAGCGCGGTGAGCCGGCGCAGGCTGAGCAGCACCGCCCCGGCCGCCGCGCCGGCCGGCACCGAACCGCCGACCAGGCCGGTGTTGCCGCCCTGGGGCACCACGGGCACGCCGTGCCGGGCGCAGATCCGCAGCACGGCGGCGACCTGTTCGGTCGTCGCGGGACGGGCCACGGCCGCGGCCCGCCCCCGGAAGGCGCCCGTCCAGTCGGTTTCGTAGCTCACGGTCACATCCGGGTCGGTGAGGACGTGGGCGGCGCCGAGCACGCCGACGAGATCTGTGATCAACACCCATCCATCATGCTGGGCCGTGCCGTCGGGTCCAGGCCCCGGGGCCTGCCGCGGGGGGCCGGTGGCGCTGGTGACCGTCAGCGACCAGTGCCGCCGGGCCCGCGCCCGGCCGGGCCGCCGCGTGCGACCTCCGCGACGCCGGCCGGGCAGGCCGCAGCCGGGAACGGACACCGATCGGGGGGGACCGGGCCGGGGAGACCGGGCCGGGGACATCCGCCTCCGGCGCTCTTCCGACGTCTCCGCGGTGCCGGCCGGTCCGGCATCAGCCGCCATCGGTCCGTATCGGTAGGTGGCGGCCGGCAGCGGTCGTGGCGTCGTCACGGTACGGCGTCGTACCACCAAGCTGTGTCACAAAGTTCATGTCGTGGACGAGCGGGCGTCCGCGCTGCCTCCCCGGGGCTTGGGACCGTGTTGTCGTGCGCGTCGCAGTGATCACCGAATCTTTTCTGCCGCACGTCGACGGCGTGACCAACTCGGTCTGCCGGGTGCTGGAGCATCTGCGGCACCGCGGCCACGAGGCGCTCGTCATCGCGCCCGCGGCCGGGACGCGTACGCCAGCGGCCTGCCCCGACGTCTACGCCGGTGCCCCGGTGCTGCGGGTGCCGTCGGTTCCGCTGCCAGGATATCCGGAGTTCCGGGTGGCGACGCCATGGCCCCGGCTGGTCGGCGTGCTCGCGGGCTTCCGGCCGGACGTCGTGCATCTGGCGGCCCCGGCGGGGCTGGGCGCGCAGTCCGCGTTCGCGGCCTGGCGGCTCGGGCTGCCGAGCGTGGCGGTGTACCAGACCGACTTCGCCGGCTTCGCCGCCCGCTACGGGCTCGCCCAGGCCGAACGGTCCATCTGGCGGTGGGTGGCCGCCGTCCACCGCCTCGCCGGGCGGACGCTCGCGCCGTCGTGGCCCGCGGTCGACATGCTGCTGCGCCAGGGCGTCCACCGGGTCGCCCGCTGGACGCGCGGGGTCGACCTGGAGCGGTTCCATCCACGCCACCGCGACCCGGCGCTGCGCCGCGGCCTCGCCCCGGGCGGGGAGGTGCTGGTCGGCTACGTCGGCCGGCTCGCCCGGGAGAAACGGGTGCACCTGCTCGGCGCCGTGCAGGACATCCCCGGGACGCGGCTGGTCGTCGTCGGTGACGGCCCGCTGCGGCCGGCGCTGCAACGCAGGCTGCCCCGGGCGGCCTTCCTGGGGTTCCGCTCCGGGGCGGAACTGGCGACGATCTTCGCGAGCCTGGACGTGTTCGTCCACACCGGCTCCCACGAGACGTTCTGCCAGGCCGCTCAGGAGGCCAAGGCCAGCGGTGTCCCGGTGGTGGCGCCGGCCGCGGGCGGCCTGCTCGACGTCGTCGACGACGGGCGCACCGGGCTGCACTTCACCCCGGACTCCCCGGCCGCGCTGGCCGGCCGCGTCACCGCCCTCGTCACCGACACCGGCCGGCGGACGGCCATGGGCCTCGCCGCCCGCCAGTCCGTCAGCGGCTGCGGGTGGGGCGCCATCGGGGACGAGCTGATCGGCCACTACCAGGACGTCCGCGGCCTGGGGACGGGGTACGGCGGCGGTGTGGCACCGCGGTCACGGGCCGTTCTCGCCCGCCGGACGGCGCGCTGCCACCACGGTGCCGACCGGGCCGGGACGTGTCACAACGAGGACGGGAGCACCCGGTGAAGATCGTCCAGGCGGCCAACTTCGTCGCGCCGCGCTCCGGTGGCATCCGCACGACGCTGCGGCACCTCGCCGCCGGGTACACCGCGGCCGGGCACGACGTCGTCCAGATCCTCCCCGGGGAACGCGACGGCGTCCGCCACACCCCGGACGCGACCGTGATCACCATGCGGGCGCCGCTGGTGCCCGGCACCGACTACCGGGTGCTGGCCGAGCCGTGGCGGGTCGCCCGGCTGCTGGCGGCCGAGGCGCCCGACCGGCTCGAGGTCCACGACCGGGCGACCCTGCGCCCGCTCGGCCGGTGGGCCCGCCGGGCCGGGGTGGGATCCGTCGTGGTCAGCCACGAACGCCTCGACCGGCTGCTGAACCTGTGGACGCCCCGCCCGCTGCGCGGGGTGCTGCCGGTGCGGGCCGCCGCCGACCGCTCCAACGCCGCGCTCGCGCGGTCGTTCGACACGGTGGTCGCCACCACCGCGTGGGCGGGCGAGGAGTTCCGCCGCGTCGGCGCCACCAACCTGCGGCGGATCCCCCTGGGGGTCGATCTCGACCGCTTCCGTCCCGACCGTTACGACACCTCGCTGCGGCGGGCCTTCGCCCGCGACAGCGAGGTGCTGCTGGTGCACGCCAGCCGGCTGTCGCCGGAGAAACGGGGCGACACCGCCGTGGACGCCCTGGCGGAGCTGGTCCGCCGCGGCGTCCCCGCCCGGCTGGTGATCGCCGGGGACGGCCCGAGCAGGGGGCGCCTGACCCGGCGCGCCGCCGGCCTTCCGGTGATCTTTCTTGGTTTCGTCGCGGACCGTGACCGGCTCGCCTCTCTGCTGGCGACCGCAGACGTGCTCCTCGCCCCCGGCCCGGTGGAGACGTTCGGACTGGCCGCGCTGGAGTCGATGGCCAGCGCGACCCCGGTCGTGGTCCACCACGGCAGCGCCCTGGCGGAGCTTGTCGTGCCCGGCGCCGGGGTCGTGGCCGCGGGCAGCGGCTGGACCTTCGCCGACGGCGTGGAGGATCTGCTCGCCCGCGACCCGTTCAGCCGCCGGCAGGCCGCGCGGGCCCGCGCGGAGCAGTTCCCGTGGCAGGTCACCGTCGACGGGTTCCTCGCCGCCCACGGGCTGGGCCCGGCCGCCGGACGCCCCGGCCAGCACCCCGCGCGACGGCAGCCCGCGGACGGACGTGACCGCGGCGCCGGCCGCGCCGCCTGACCGTGCCGTGGACATCACGATGA
>NZ_CEVIVC010000061.1:21989-25126 GCF_982290645.1 Protofrankia sp. CiP1_Cm_nod4 | reverse complement strand
TTCCGGCACGGTGACCTGCTTTGTCGCGCTCGGCGACAGCATCACGGCCGGGCTGGGCGACGGTGTGAGCATGGGCGGCTACCGGCGGGCCCACGCGGCGCGGGCGCTGGCCGGACGCGGCTGGGCCGCCACGCTCGCCGCCTGCCTGGCCCCGGCCGGGCAGGCCCGGTTCACCAACCTCGCGACCACCGGGGCGACCAGCCGGGACGTCCGCGAAACCCAGCTGCCGGTGGCCCTCGCGCTGCGCCCGCGGATCGCGAGCCTCATCGCCGGCATGAACGACCTGCTCTCCCCCGGCTTCGACCCGTTACGCCTGCGGCGCAACCTGGTGTGGAGCGTCCGGGACCTGCGCGCGGCCGGCGTCCTGGTGCTGATGGCCCGGCTGCACGACCCCGGGCGGCTGCTGCGCCTGCCCGCGCCCGCGCGCCGCCTGCTCACCACCCGGATCGGGCAGCTCAACGCGGCGGTGGACGCCGCCGCCGCGGGCGATCCCGGGGTCCTGGTCGTCGACCTGGCCCGCCATCCCGAGGCCTACCGGCTGTCGACCTTCGACGTCGACCGGGTGCATCCTGGCCCGCGGGGCCATCAGCTGATGGCCCGTGCCTTCGCCGAGGCGCTGTGCGACGCCGGTGTGCCGCTGCCGGTCCTGCCGGTGGTGGAGCCGCCCACCACGCCCGGCCGGTTCGCGCACGCCCGCTGGATGATGTCGGTGGGCGTGCCGTGGCTGCTCGCCCGCCCGGCCGTGCCACTGCGCCGCCGGGCCCGGCGCGCCGCGGCGGACCGCCGGGCCCGGCACGCCACCACCGGTGACGAGCCCGCCCGCGCCGGCCGGCTGGTTGCCAACCGTCGACTGGATGTGACCCCCAGCAATATCCGCTGAGGACCGTCGCAGGACATGGCAGTCATTCCTTACCGTAGGCATCGTGATTTGCGGCCAAGCTGCCTCACCTCGCTCAGGGGCACTCACCGGATGGGGTAACGCGTGGCTTGCCGGGCTTGTCAGCACCGATGAGGCAATCACCCGAATCCTCGTGGGTTCGGGTGGGCCGGGCGCCCCCCACAGCATCGACGGCGAAGGGCTCGCGCTGGGCCTCGGCCGGCTGCGGACCGGCGGCGCACGGCGGCTGCGGCTCGTCCTGCCCGTGCCCGGCGACGTCAGCGGTCTGCCCGGGCCGGCGGAGGTCAACCAGGAGGCGCTGGCCGCCGGTGAGGCGGTGGTCGTGCTGGGCCCGCTGCCGCCGCTGGTCCTGATACCGTCCGTGACCGCGCACGGCCCGGCCATCGAGGGCGGCCTGGAGTCGGTGCACTGGCGTTCGGTGACGGGCCGTCACCTCCCGCCCCCGCCGTCCCCGCTGAACGCCGCCGAGCACGAGCTCAACGACGCCATCCGGACCGCGACGGCCGCGCTGCTGCACCTCGACCGGGCCAAGGTCGGTCCGGACACGCTCGCCGTGCTGCGCGAACGCCATGAGGACGAGCCGACGCTCCTGCTCCCCCCGGGCTATCCGCCGCCCGCGCACGCGCTGCTGGCCCGGGCGGGCCGGATCGCCGGCCTGATCGACCTGGCCGCCCGGGACGACGGGGCGGCGGTCACCGCCGAGGAGATCGAACGCCGTTCGACCGCGCTGCGCGGGCTGTCCGCGGCGGTCCGCCGGGCCTGCGAGTCGGCCTACGACGCCTTCGACCCCTCCCAGTCCCTCGCCCGGTAGGGCTCTCCCAGTTCCTGGAGCGCCGGTCAGGTAACCATACGTATCCCCCTGAACGATGGCACACTTCGATGGACGTCGACCACCGGAGAAGATCGGCATAATTTTGTCGTTGTGTACGCTTTTGCGGCCAAAAAGCGTACACAACGACAAAATTGTCTGGATCATGGCCTGTGCGGGTGGTCGTGAACGGGATCCCGCGCTGCCTGACCGGGACACTAGCCCGGTAGGGGGCTCCCAGCCCCCTACCGGTAGGGCACCGTGCTGGCGGGTGGGCGGGCGTCGCGGCCGGGACGGCGAGCTTCTTCCCGCCCGGCGGGGCGGCGTCCCGACACGGATGGCGGCCGGGAGGCGCGGCGGGCGCGCGCCTCCCGCCCCGGGAACGCTCACCGGCCCTCCGAACGCCACCCGCCGGGCAGGCCCTCACCGCGCGGGGCCCTGGCTCAGGACGCGTCCGACGAATACCTGGCCGCGCAGGCGGCGCCCGGACGACCGGCATCCATCAGGCGCACCCCAGGCGCACCCCGCGGGCGACGCCTGGACTGCGATCAGTTCAGGCGCGGACAGAAATGCCCGGACGGCCCGTCCGGGCGGCCGCAGAGCACACACGAGGGACGGCCGGCCGCGACGATACTGCGGGCACGCTGGACGAACGCCTGCGTCTGGCCGAGGGACAGCGAGACCTCGAGCGTGTCGAGCTCGGCGTCCGCGTCAGGCCGGCGCGCCGCGCCCCCCGCGAGCCCGGCGGCCTCGACAAGCACCCGTTTACCGTCCCAGGACACCGTGAGCCGGCCGAGATGGAAGTCCTCCTCGAACGGCGCCTCCAACGGCGCGAGATCGACGTCTACCTCGTGGGACTCCGGCAGCTCGCCGCCGGCCGTCCGGCGGACCTGGCCGAGCAGCGTCGTGAGCCCTTCGGCAAGAGCGTTGACCTCGGCTTTCTCCAGGCCGACGGTCACGACCTGCCCACGCGAGCAGGCCTGTAGGTAGAAGTCGCGTTCACCGGGCTGGCCGACGGTTCCGACCACGAAACGGTCTGGTGAGTCGAACACGTGCCGCTGCCGCTGATACACCTCGTCCCTCCTGGCAGTCCGTTGTACCGGTGGGTGGCCGGGCCGCGGCTCCGGTCATCCACCGATTCCCCCGGTCGACGGCCGGCATGCCGGCGTCACCCACGGGGCCTGGCCGTCTTCCCCGTCATGAAGCTGCTGTGTGAACCTTGCCGCGTCGTGAACCCGCTACGTCGTGAACGTTTTATCCCCGGGGATTCGTCCCCGACGACATCATGGACGTCCAACCTTATGGACATCATTGTGAACCGTAGCGCCACCGCTCACGTCGTGGCGTCACAGATGTCGCGTCGGGCACCCTCGGACGCCTCCAGAACAGGCCCGCTACCAGGGACATCAGGGCCAGGCACGTCGGAACCAG
>NZ_CEVIVC010000061.1:10102-21612 GCF_982290645.1 Protofrankia sp. CiP1_Cm_nod4 | reverse complement strand
GGGCGTCGGAACCAGACACGTCGGGGCCAGGGGCGTCGGGGCGCTCGTCCGCGGGGACGCCGGCGGCGGCCGGCAGCCGGCGGCCCGGCCCACGCGGGGCGCAGCACCACAGCGGGCACACGTCGTGGCCGGGGCCCAGCGGACTCAGCGCCGCCCGGGGGCGGTGCCCGTACCTGCGCTCGTCGAGAAGCTCCCGGACCATGGTGACGAACCGGGGGTCGACACCCACCGTGGACGCCCGGCGGAAGATCAGCCCGGCCTCCCGGGCCCGCTCCGCCGCCACCACGTCGAGATCGTGGACAACCTCCATGTGGTCGCTGACGAAACCGACCGGCACCACCACGACCGCCTGGGCCCGCCCGGCCGAGCCGAGCGCCGTCAGATGGTCGCCGACGTCCGGCACCAGCCACGGCACGCCCGGCGGGCCGCTGCGGCTGGCGTAGACCAGGTCGTGCGGGTGACGGCGGCCGGTGCGCAGCGCCACCCGCTCGACGATCACCTCGGCGGCGGCGGCCAGCTGCCGGGGGTAGGCGTCCCCGTCCGGGCCGCTGTCCGCCGCCTGCGTGAGCGGGATCGAGTGTGCGACGAAGACCAGCCGCGTCTGCGCCCGCGACCCGGCCGGGATCGTGGCCAGCTCGCCGACGACATGGTCGACCATGGGCAGGACGAAACCGGGATGGTCGAAGTACTGCCTCAGCTTGATCAGTTCCGGCGCGTCCGGGCCGAGGTGGGCCCGCGCCCTCGCAAGATCCTCACGGTACTGGCGGCAGCCGGAGTAGGAGGCGAAGGCGGACGTCACGAAGCAGGCCGCCCGGCGGACGCCGTCCCGCCGCATCGCCTCGAGCGCGTCGACGAGGAACGGTGACCAGTTGCGGTTGCCCCAGTAGACCGGCAGCGGCGCGAGCTCGGCCCGCAGCGCGGCCAGCAGCGCCCGGTTCTGGTCGTTGATCGGGCTGCGGCCGCCGAGGCTGCGGTACTGCTCGGCGACCTGGGCCAGCCGCTCGTCCGGCACGCCCCGCCCGCGGGTGACGTTGCGCAGGAACGGCATGACGTCGGACGGCGACTCCGGGCCCCCGAAGGAGACCAGCAGCAACGCGTCGACGGGCACCGGCCCGGTCCGGCCGGGCGCGGTCCCGGCCGCGGTCACGCTCCCGGGCACGGTCACGCTCCCGGCCGTGCCCCCGGGCGCGGTCACGGTCCCGGGCGTGGTCATGGTCCGGTTGTCACTCGACACGTCCGTCATCGTCCCCTGCGCTCGGGGCACAACACACCCCGCCCCCGGCCCGAACCGAGGACGCGCCACCGCAAGAGCCGCGCGGCCCGGCTCACCGCCCAGTCCCGCGATCCGGGCCGGCCTGACCGGCGATCCGGGCCGGCGAATGGGAGCCGTGACGCCGGAAACGCGGGATGAACGAGCGTACAGGCCACGCCAACGCTCCGTCCGCTCTGATCCGTGCGGTGTGCGCGGCAGGCTAGAGCGCCGGCCGGGTAACCATACGTGTCCCCCGAACGGTGGCACGCTTCGAGGAGCGCCAGCCGCCGGAGAAGATCGGCACAATTTTGTCGTTGTGTACGCTTTTGCGGCCAAAAAGCGTACACAACGACAAAATCGCCTGG
Organism: Protofrankia sp. CiP1_Cm_nod4; assembly: GCF_982290645.1. Classification (NCBI taxonomy): domain Bacteria; kingdom Bacillati; phylum Actinomycetota; class Actinomycetes; order Frankiales; family Frankiaceae; genus Protofrankia; species Protofrankia sp. CiP1_Cm_nod4. The sequence continues at coordinate 19,995 of NZ_CEVIVC010000061.1, read as the reverse complement.
ATCATGGCCTGTACGAGTGGTCGTGGATGAGATCCGCGCTACCGGACCGGCAAGTTAGAGGCCCATGCTCAGGCCGCCGTCGACGGGGATCACCGCGCCGGTGATGTAGGAGGCCTGGGGGGAGGCCAGGAAGGCGACCAGGGCGGCGATGTCCTCCGGCTCGCCCATCCGCCGGATCGGGACCTGGTTGACCAGGTTGTCCCGCTGGGCGTCGGTGAGCGCGTCGGTCATGTCCGTGCGGATCGGGCCGGGGGCGACCACGTTCGCGGTGATACCGCGGGGGGCGAGCTCCCGGGCGAGAGAGCGGGAGAAGCCGATCAGGCCGGCCTTGGACGCGGCGTAGTTCGACTGCCCGGGGGAACCGACCAACGCCGAGACCGAGGAGATGAAGATCAGACGCCCGCGTCGCAGGCGCAGCATGGGCCGTGCCGCGCGCTTGGCCACCCGGTAGGCGCCCAGCAGGTTGGTGTCGAGGACCTCCTGGAACGCGTCCTCACCCATGGTGAGAAGAAGCGTGTCCCGGGCGATCCCGGCGTTGGACACCAGTATCTCTACCGGCCCGAGTTCCGCCTCCACCTCGGTGAACGCCTTGTCGACGCCTTCCGCGCTGGTGACATCCAGGCGGACGCCGTACAAACCGTCCGGCGCGTCACCGCCACGGCTGGCGACCGCCACCCGGTCACCATTCGCGGCCAGCGCGGCCGCGACCGCGGCGCCGATCCCTCGATTACCGCCGGTAACAAGAGCTACTCGTCCCTCACCGTCCACCATGGGATCGATGCTAGCTGCCGCATCGCACGCTCCAGAGTTATTACCCAAGGTGACACGCTGAATTCTCATTGCATTCAGGGTGCCCGGGCACCCAGCCCGTGATCATCGCTGGGCCACCTGGGCCGGACGACCCCGCAACACCCGTTCCACCGGTCGGCCCCCAGGCCACCGGCAAAGATCACCTGAGTGGGACGAGCCCGGGCCACCCGGACCCGATCGCCCGTCCGGGCGCTTCGCGGGACGATGCAACGGTGCGTCTGACGATCAGAGTCTGCCCCCGCTCGGCCCGGACCTCGGTCGGCGGCGGCTTCCCTGCCTCCGCGGCCGAAGCCTCGGGCGAGCCCTCGACCGAGGAGCCCACCGCGGCGGACGACCCTACCGGCGGCGGCCCGTCGGATGCCACCGCACCCCTCGTCGTCCGGGTGACCGCGCCGGCGGTGGACGGACGGGCCACCGAATCGGCGTTGCGCGCGCTGGCAACGGCCTTCGGCGTGCGCCGCCGCGAGGTCGTGCTGGTCAGGGGCGCCACCAGCCGGATGAAGATCGTTGAAATCGGCGGGCGGCCCGAATCCGCGTTGCGCGGCCGCCTGGCCGAACTCACCACCACGCCGAAAAAATGAAGAAAGGATGAAGAAAACAGGAGGAGTGAGGAAATCAGGTGCGCGGCGAAAACCCGACCGACGCCTAATGGACTGACGAATCCGGGTCCGCCGCCGCCCAGAGACCCGGTTCGCCCGCGCCCATCAGGCCGGATTCCCGGAAGATAAACCGGTGGAAACCACCACAAAAGATATGATCGCGCGGCCTTCGGCCCACCACCCCACCCACCGGCCGCCAGCCCCACGAAAACATCATCGCGCGGCCTTCGGCCGGGTGGGGCGGGCGGAGGCGCGGGAGCACAACCTTTGACAGGGGCTCATCGTCCGGATATGGGACAGATCGTGTCGACGGAGGCCAGGTTGCTTGCGCCGGGTGAGACCCATGCTGCCGTGCACGGACGGCTCCGGACACCGCAGGCGTCCGTGGCCGGCGCCGTGACCGGTCCTGCGGCCGGCGCCACGACCGGTCCGGTGGCCGGCGCACCGGTCACGCCCGCACGCGCCGACAGCCTCCTGCCCGCCCCCGTCACTGTCGAGCCCCTCGACCTGCCGGCCCTCATCGACATCGAGCGACGGCTGCGCGGCCTGGCCGCCGCGCTGATCGACGACATCGCGGACGCGGCGCCGCCCGGCGGGCCGGCCGTCGGCGATGTCGGCGGCGGCGGTGTCGGCGGCGTTGCCGCTCTGCGCACCGCCACGCGTTCCCTGGCAAGCCTGATCACCGTTCTGTGGTTCGACGCGCTGCGTGCGGGTGACCAGCTCCGGGTGCCCCCGGCCGCGTTCCCGCTGCTGGACGCCGTCCACCGCCTGCTTGCTCCCCCCGGCTCCGGCCCAGCCGGCCCGCCCGGAGCTCAGCCGCGGCCCGCTTCCGGAGGCCCGGCGGCGGCAGAGCGCCTGCCGTGGCCGCCGGGCCTGGTCGGCGTGACCGTGACCGCACGCTCCGGACCAGCGGTGACGGCCTGGGACGCCCTCGCCACGCGGTATGTCGCCGACCATCCCGGCATCACCGCACCAGACGAGATCATCGGGCATGCCGGTGCCGCCGCGCCGACCGGTACCGGTGAGCATGCCGGCGCCGCCACGACGGTCGCCGCGGGGGCACCCGGACGGCAGATCTGCCTGCTCGACCACACCGAGCTGTTCGACGGCACGGTGTGGGAGCCGGTCACCGATCCGCGGGTGCGCCGCCTGGGCGAGCTGGTGTGGGTGGTCACGGTCCCTGCTCATCCGGGCGCGGCTATCGCCGCCGAGGCGGGTGTCACCGACCAGGCGCGTCTCTTCGCCGCCGCCAACTGGCAGGTACTCACTGTCAGTTATGGACGGACGCTGTCCGCCCTGTTCGGCAGGCCGGGCGGGCAGGCGCTGCGCCGTCGGCTCGACGGGATGGGCCGCGCCGAGTTCCAGGAGCTGCTGCGCTCGTCAGGGGCGGAGCTGCGCCGACGCCTCGCCGGGCCCGGGGCGTCCGGAGCCGGCATCACCCGGCTGCTCGACGAGCTGTCCGACGACGAGATCGCCGCTGCTCTGCGTGACGTCGGCGGCAACGACCTGCCCCTGCTCGTGGACGCCTTCGACGAGGTCGACCCGCACCGGCCCACCGTCCTGTTCGTACACGTCGACGCGGGCCCGGCCGAACGGACAGCGCGATCCGACGTTGACGAGTGGGCCGGGCTGCCCGCGGGCAGCGCCGCCGCCCGCCTCGCGCGCCTCGTCCGACGGCGGCTGGCGGCGAAATCGGTCACGCGGGCGAGCCCGCCGCCGGTCCCGTCCGAGCCGGCGCGCTCCTACCTCGGACGGGTCAGCACGCTGGCCGCCTTCGGCGCCGTCATGCGCGATCTCGCCGACGTCCAGCCGCGGGTCGCCGCCGGCATCGTCACCGCCACCACCCCGGAAACCGCCACCGCGCTGGCCGGATGGCGCGACGCTGTCGGCACATGGTCGCCGTCGCGGGCCGCCGCGCCCGGGGAGCCGCGCCGGCGCGCCGGCGGGCAGCTGGCCGAGCCGGCCTTCCCCGGCGTGCTGGCAGGGCTGCTCGGCGGGCTGGGCCGGGCCTGGAACCAGCTCGGCCATCCCCTGCTCCCGGTCGGCGTGACCGGCGACGCGACCGCCGGACGGGTGCTGGCGCACCGGTATGCCGACACGGATAGTGATGCGTGGTTCGTCCTAGTCGTCGTCACCGATCCCGCGCGACCCGTCGCCAGCGGCGGCGGGCGACCCGAATCCGACATGATCTGCTGGGAGCCGGCCTTTGCCCAGGATCTCGCCTGGTGCACGCTGGACGCGATCGGCCGGCTCGGACGTCCGGACGGCCGGTCGGCGCTGCTGCGGGTCTCGGCCCGCCCGGTCGAGCAGGCGCTGGCCGCGGTGCCCGCCGACGCCGAGGGGCGGGCCCGGCGGCGCGCCGGGGTGCTCGCGGGCGGTTACCGGCTACGCGACGGCACAACCGGCGCCGGCGGCAAGCCCGGCAACGCGCCCGACGGCAAGCCCGGCGACGGGCTCGAGGGCGAGCTCGTCGCCAGGTCTGGGGGGAGACCCGTCGACGGACCCGACAACAGGATCGGCAGCGAGCCCGACAACCGGGCCGGTATCGGATCCGGGCCGGCGGTGACCCTGGTCGGGGCCGGCTCCGTCATGGCCGACGTCCTCGCCGCCGCCGACGAGCTCGGCGCGGGGCTGGGCCGCGGTGTCGCCGTCGTCTGCCTGACCTCCCCCGACCTGGTCTGGCGCGCCCTGCAGGCCCGCCGCGGCCTGCTGCCGGGTGACGTGTCGATCCTCGACGAGCTCTTCCCCACCGACCGGCGCAGCCCGCTGGTCACCGTGGCCGACGGGGACCCGCGTGCGCTGGGGTTCCTCGCCGGCGTCCACGGCGATCCCGTCTCCACCCTCGGCGCGGGCATGATGGTGCCGGTCGACGTGGCGACGATCGTCGGCGCGGCCCTCGACCTGCTGGACGAGGTCGAGGGCTACCCGGCGTAAAGCCATCCCACGAAATTACTCATAGTAACAATTAGGATGGACGGTCGGGGCGAACACCAGGCACCCGCTCGTCCGCTCGGCGAGGCCTCGCGGGCCCTGGTGGCGGGTCAGGTCCCGATCGCGTGCACGCCGCCGTCCACGTGGATGATCTCTCCGGTGGTGGCGGGGAACCAGTCCGACAGCAGCGCCACGCAGGCCCGGGCCGTCGGCTCGGTGTCCTGGATGTTCCAGCCGAGCGGCGCGCGCTCGTCCCAGACACCCTCGAACCGCTCGAAACCGGGGATGCTCTTGGCGGCCATGGTGCGCAGCGGCCCCGCCGCGACCAGGTTGACCCGCACCCCGCGCGGCCCGAGGTCTCGGGCGAGATAGCGGGTGGCGGATTCCAGGCCGGCCTTGGCCACCCCCATCCAGTCGTAGGAGGGCCAGGCCACGCTCGCGTCGAAGTCGAGCCCCACGACCGAGGCCCGCTCGCCGAACAGCGGCAGCGTCGCCCGGCACAGCGCGGCCAGCGACCAGGTCGAGATCTGCACCGCGGTCGCCACCTCCGGCCAGGGGGCGTCCACGAAGGGCTTCCCGCCGAGCACCGACTCGGGCGCGAAACCGATCGCGTGCAGGACGCCGTCCAGCCCGTCGGTGTGCTCGAGAACCCGGTCGGACAGCGTGCCCAGATGTGTTTCGTCAGTCACGTCCAGCTCGATCACGGCGGCCTCGGTGGGCAGCCGCCGGGCGATCCGCCGGGTCAGTGACAGGCCCCGGCCGAAACCGCTGAGCACCACGGTCGCGCCCTGTTCCTGCGCGATACGGGCAACGCCGAAAGCAATGGACGCGTCCGTCAGAACGCCGGTGACAAGGATGCGCTTACCTGCGAGGAGTCCGCTCACAGGCCCGCATCCTGCCAAACATCGGCCGGCGCTGGCGAGGCGGCACACCGACAAAGCCACCCCCCTCGCAGTGCCGGCGCACCGACAAAAACACGCCGGCCGGCACACTCCGGTACACCCGGTACACCCGGCGCACCTGCGTCACACCGGGAAGGCGCTCATCAAAGCGGCGGGCCGAGGACGCCGGCCCGGGCGAGCCAGCCCGGCCGTATCCTCCGGGCCGCATCCGCCCGGGCCGCATCCGCCCGAACCGCATCGCCCGGGTCAGTATCTCGGATGCCTTCGGCATCACCCCAAATGGGGGCAAGCCGGGCGGCTTACGAATCAGGACAGCCGGACCGCGGTCACTGCGCCCGCGCCCGGCCGGCCCCGGACAACCGCAGGAGGAGCACCGCGAGCACGCCGGCGAGCGTCGACGCGACGAGCACGGCGGTGGCCGCGCGCCGCTGGGCAACAGCGTCGTCGAGGGCGAGCCGGGACATCAGCAGGCTCACGGTGAAGCCGATGCCGCCGAGCAGCCCGACCGGCGCCACCGTGCGCCAGCCAAGGCCGGCCGGCAGCCGCGCCACCCCGGCCCGCACCGCCAGCCAGGCCCCGCCGACGATGCCGGCGGCCTTGCCGACGACGAGCCCGGCGACCACACCCTGGGCGACCGGATCCTCGGCCACGGCGAGCAGTGCCGTCCCCGTCACCGGTACCCCGGTCGCGGCGAGCGCGAACAGCGGGACCACGAGACCGGCCGAGAACGGGTGCAGCCGGTGCTCCAGGCGCAGCGCGGGCGCGGCCCGCTCGCCCGGGTCAGGACGCACCCGGGTGAGCAGGGCGAGCGCGATGCCGGCGACGGTCGCGTGCACCCCGGAGGCGTGCACGCACACCCACAGTGCCAGCGCCAGCGGCACGTACAGCGCCGGGGAGCGCCAGCGCCGCCACTGCGCGCAGGCGTACCCGGCCGCCAGCACGACGGCCGCCAGCAGCCAGAGCGGCGCGAGCCCCCGGGTGAACAGGACGGCGATCAGGACGATGCCGCCGAGGTCGTCGACGACGGCGAGGCTGAGCAGCAGCACCCGCAGCGCGGTGGGCACGTTCGCCCCCGTCAGGGACAGCACGCCGAGCGCGAAGGCGATGTCGGTGGCTACGGGGATCGCCCAGCCGCCCGCCGCCCCCGGCGCGCCCCGGCTGACCGCGAGGAACACCAGCGCCGGAACGATCATGCCGCCGACGGCGGCGGCGACCGGCAGCGCGGCGGCCCGGCGGCCCGCCAGCTCCCCGACGACCAGTTCGCGTTTGAGCTCGAGACCGGCGACGAAGAAGAACACCGCGAGCAGCCCGTCGGCCACCCAGGCCCCGGCGGTCAGGTGCGTCAGGCGTAGCCAGGACGGGCCGAAACCCAGGTCGGCCCGCCACACGTCGTGGTAGCTGCCACCGGCGAGGTTGGCCCACAGCAGGGCGAGCGCGGTGGCGGCCAGCAGCAGGAGCCCGCCGGTGGTCTCCCGGCGCAGGAACTCGGTGAACGCGCCACGGGCGGACAGCGCCTGGCTGACACGTCCGGCGACCGCGGCCCGCGCGTCAGCCGCCGTTCGGGTGCGCACCAGCGGGAGGTCCTTCCAGGAGCAGCCGACGTCGGACGCCGACCAGACTTCCCGGCACACCTGTTGAGCGGTTCGATCAGTTCGAGTGGTTCGATCAGTTCGAGTGGTGACGTGTCGACCAGCGCTGGGCGCTGCTGGCCAGTACCGCCATCGTGGCACAACAAGCCGCGGATTTCCCGGTCATGACGTTCCCGTCCGGCGCGGGATCCGTCGCGGGCGGGATTCCCCGGCCGTGGCCCCGGCGGCCATCGCTCAGCGGTGCGGTGCGGTGCGGCCGCCGCACCGCCCGGCCGGGTGCGGTGTGCCCGGCCGGGGCCGTGCCGTGCTGGCTGGTTCAGCCACCCGACGGGCTCGTCACGGTCTTCCTGCGCAGGCGCCTGGTCGTCCTGCGGACGACCGGTTCGACAACGCGCGCGGCCACCGGGCCGAGAATCGCCATGATCAGTACATAGCAGGCGGCGAACGGGCCGAGCTCCGGCTCGATGCCGGCCACGACCGCCAGGCCCGCGATGACGATCGAGAACTCGCCTCGCGCGACCAGCGCGGCCCCGGCCCGGTAACGGCCCATCGTCCCGATCCCGGCCTTGCGCGCCGCCCACCAGCCGGTGAACACCTTCGTCGCCACCCCGGCAAGCGCCAGCAGCAAGGCGGGAAGAAACACCCCGGGGATCTCGGCGGGTTCCGTCTGCAGGCCGAAGAAGACGAAGAACACCGCGGCGAAGAGGTCCCGCAGCGGGGTGAGCACCTCCCGCGCGCCCTCGGCCACCGGCCCCGACACGGCGATGCCGACCAGGAACGCCCCGACCGCGGCGGAGACCCGGACCTGCTGGGCGGCGCCGGCCACGAGCAGGGCCAGCCCCATCAGGCGCAGCAGCAGGATCTCGCTGTTGGGGTCCGCGTCCGGGTTGTGGACCAGCCGGCTGACCTGCCGGCCGTACCGCAGTGCCAGGACCAGGACGAAGACCAGCGCGCCCAGCGCGACCAGCAGCGTGACCGACCCCTGGGCGAGCGTCTGGTGGGCCAGCAGTGCGGTGAGGATAGGCAGGTACACCGCCATGGCGAGGTCCTCGAGGACGAGCACGGACAGCACCACGGGCGTCTCACGGTTACCGATCCGTCCCAGATCGGCGAGGACCTTGGCAATGATCCCGGAGGACGAGATGGCGGTGACCCCGCCCAGGACGAGCGCGGCCAGCGGCTCCCAGCCGAGCAGGAACGCGGCGGCCACACCGGGCAGGGCGTTGAGTGTCAGGTCGAGCGCGCCCGTGGGCGCCTGCCGGCGCAGGCCGTCGATCAGTTCCTGCGCCGTGTACTCCAGGCCGAGCGTCAGCAGCAGCAGGACGACCCCGATCTCGGCGCCGACCTCGATGAACTCCTCGCTGGCGCCCAGCGGGAACAGCCCTCCGTGCCCGAAGGCGAGCCCGCCCAGCAGGTAGAACGGGATCGGGGAGATACCCACGGCGGTGGCACAGTGGCCGAGCATCCCGAGGGTGAACAGGACCGCGCCCAGTTCGAGGAAGGTCGCGGCTATGTCCACGGGCGGCTCTCCGCCAGTGCCGTGTCAGTGCTCCTCGGCAGTGCCGCACCAGCGGCCAAGATCGCGATCAACCGACGCGGAACAGTTCGGCAACGGCAGCCGTGTTCTCCGGCGTACCGACCACCACGACGACGTCACCGGCGACGAAACCGAAGTCCGGGCGCGGGGAGGCGATCACCTGCTGGTCCCGGACGACGGCGACGATGGACGCCCCGGTCCTCGTCCGGGCATGGGTATCCCCCAGCGGCTGCCCGTCGTAGGGGGAGCCGGGAGTGATTTTGATCTGCTCCCCGACGATGCCCGCGAAGGCCTTGCCGAGGTTGTTCAGCCGCTCGACGATGTGCGGGGCGCCCAGCAGCTCCGCCAGGGCGTCGCTCTCCTCCGCGGTCAGCGGGATCGACTCACTGCAGGTGTCCATGTCATCGGTGTCGTAGATCACGAGCTCACGCCGGCCGCCATGATGCGACACCACGCCGACCCGCCGTCCGCTGCGGGTACGGAAGTCGTGCCGCAACCCGATGCCCGGGAGCGTGGTCTCCTCCACGTCCACTGCGACCCCTCCGGTGAACCCGGCATGGACGCCGGGCTCACAAAAGATCGAAATTCTGCTGACCGGAAATCGGTGATCAGATCAGTGACCAAAACCGCGGGGCCCAAACCGCAGGGCCCACCTCTGACGCATCGGCCCTCTCATCATCTAAACATACCCAACGGCCCCGCCAGCCCGGGCCGACAAGCCCGGAGCCGTACACCCGCCCGGGCGGCTCGGGCGGCCCGCCGGACGGACGGTCAGCCGGTCGACAGCGGGCAGAAGCACTCCCCGGATACCGTGACGGGAGCGCCCTGCCCATCCCCGGCCGGACGCGGATGGGCCACGGCGAGGCCGGACAGCGGCCCGCGAGGGTTCGCGAGGGATTTACCGGAAGGCGGTGCCGCGGTGCTGAACAGGAGTGCTCGCATCATCCGCCGGATCGTGGTGAGCGCGGTCGGCGTGGCCGTGCTGGGGCTGGGCGTGGCCCTGCTCGCCCTGCCCGGCCCGGGCTTCCTCATCATCGCGCTGGGATTCTTCGTCCTGAGCCTGGAGTACGAGTGGGCCCGCCGGCAGTTCGAGCAGGCCCGGCGCAGGGCCGCCGACCTCGCCGACCAGGCGGCGGCGAGCGTGTGGTCGTCGGCGTTCACGATCCTGTTCGGGCTCGGGATGGTCGCGGTGGGCATCGCCTGGATCGCCGTGGAGACGCTGCCGTTCTCCTCGCCGTGGACGGGCGGCAGCCTGGTCTTCGGCGGCCTGGTGATCCTTTCCACCATCCTGTTCAGCCTGTGGCAGGCCAAACAGGCCCGTGACGCCGGCGAGCCGACCCCCGCCGAACTGCTCGACCTCAAGGAGGAGGAAGACCACAGGCGCGTCTCCGCCGCCTCCTCGTCCACCTCCGCTCCCCCAGGCGCGCCCCCGACCTCCTCCACCGACGAATAGCCGCCACCGGACCGGCAGATCCCCGAACCGGGCGTCCTCCGCGGCCCGTCTGCCCTCGGCCCGTCTGCCCTC
>NZ_CEVIVC010000061.1:8646-9805 GCF_982290645.1 Protofrankia sp. CiP1_Cm_nod4 | reverse complement strand
AACTGGTCGCGCTCGACCTGCTGTGTTCAGCCCGTCGCGGCGCCCCGACAGGCCAGCGCCCACGCCCTGCCCTTCTCGCACCGAGAAACCCGCCGGCGACAGCCGTCGCCCGCGGCCCTGACCCGGCACTCGTAGGTGGAAAACTCATCCGGGGATATCTCCGCAGACCCACACCTGCCGCACTTCTCAGGCTATCCCGTACTTTTTGTGTGGCTGGCCTGGCCAAAGGTGGAGTTTTCGCCAATTTTCTCTACGGTTTCAAGACCCGGGGTTGGTGTTGCTGCACCGGCCCCGGGTCGCTGCCGTTCCGGCGTGCGATCCGGGAACCGCCCGCCGGACGATCGGTTACGGCGAGACGGTGAGATCAACGGCGAACGGCACATCCGTGACCTGCGAGACCCACGAAGCGGGGCGATAGGACAGCTGGAACCATCTACTCCTTCGGCCGACGGCGGGCCAGCTGAGGTGGCCTACTGGCCCTGGGTGAACTCGCTGATGCCGATGACGTTCGACTGGGCGTGTACGCACCGGTAGACCGCGGCCCTGTCGGCCGGCGAGGCGAACGTGATGTTGTAGCGCAACGGGTAGACCCGGCTGCTCTGAACCGTGTTGTGGTCGGGGGGCTCCTGCACCGCCCCCCCGCTGGTGGGGCATGCGGCCCGGACGGCGTCCTTCTGGGCATCGGTCGCGGTCGGAGTGAAGTAGACCACCGCCTCGACGCGTGGTGAGGGCCCGGCTACCGTGACGTAGATGCCGAAGGCAATCAGGCCGGCGAGCGCGAGCGCACCCAGCACCACCCAACGCCGGTTATGCCGATCTGTCAGGGCCCGGCGCGTGGCGGCCAGGGCTCGTGCCGCGGCCGGCCGCGGCGGGCGGCGGCCGGCGGCTCGCGCCGCCACGGTCGGCGCTGGCTCGCCCAACACTTCGTCCGGTACGTCCTGCGAGGTCACGGGCCTTCCTTCGGGTGCGGTGGCGGCCTGCCGCAACGGTTGCGGCCGGCTTGGCGCCGATCGGCACGGCGCCGGCCGACGCACGGCGACCGGTGTCCGCAGTCCGACCGTCGCGGCCGGGCCCACCCCCAACCTAGTGCCGCGAGCGAGGTCGTAGGGTAAGCGCTCTTCCCGCTCGCGCCGACCAACACGTGCGATCTACATCACAC
>NZ_CEVIVC010000061.1:6222-8327 GCF_982290645.1 Protofrankia sp. CiP1_Cm_nod4 | reverse complement strand
ACCTGAACCCAAGCCGGCCCAATGCGTTTCGATCACGGGGGGCCAGGGGCGCCGCGCGGCGGCGTCCCTGGCGATCGTCTGTGTTCGTGGTGGCGGAGGGCCCCGAGAGACCCCGGAGAGACCGTGCCCTCCCGCATCGAGGACTACGCGCTGATCGGCGACACACATTCGGCCGCGCTGGTCTCCAGGGACGGTTCGATCGACTGGTTGTGCCTGCCCCGCTTCGACTCGCCCGCGTGTTTTGCCGCCCTGCTCGGTGACGAGAACTCCGGTCACTGGCGGATCGCGCCGGTCGATCCGGTACTCGCGGTGAGCAGACGCTACCGCGGCGACACCCTCGTCCTCGAAACCGACATGACCACGGCGAGCGGGACCGTCCGGATCGTCGACGCGATGTACCCGCGCTCCGGCGAGCACCTGGTGCTACGGCTCGTCGAGGGCATCGAAGGCACGGTCCGGATGCGCAGCGAGACCCGCATCCGCTTCGACTACGGCTCGATCGTTCCGTGGGTGCGTCGTTTCGACGAGCACACGGTGGTCGCGGTCGCCGGCCCCGACGCGGTCACCCTGCGCACGACCGCGCCGATGGAGGGCCACGACATGGCCACCCACGCGCAGTTCACGGTCTCCGCCGGGCAGTCCGTGCCGTTCTCCCTGGCCTGGTGCCCCTCGCACCGCCCGACCCACGCCCGCATCGACGTCCGCCGGGCGATCGACCTGACCGAGTCGTGGTGGGCGGACTGGATGGCCGGCTGCACCTACGACGGGCAGTGGCAGGACGCCGTCCGCCGGTCCCTGATCACCCTCAAGGCGCTGACGTACGCGCCGACCGGCGGCATCGTCGCGGCGGTCACGACCTCCCTGCCGGAGATGATCGGCGGGGTCCGCAACTGGGACTACCGCTACTGCTGGCTGCGGGACGCCACCATCACCCTGCTCGCCCTGCTCGACGCCGGGTTCACCAGCGAGGCCACGGCCTGGCGGGAGTGGCTGCTGCGGGCGGTGGCCGGCGACCCCTCGCAGGTCCAGATCATGTACGGCGTCGGCGGCGAGCGCCGGCTGCCCGAGTACGAGATCCCGTGGCTGCCCGGCTACGAGGGCTCCGCTCCCGTCCGGGTCGGCAACGGCGCTGTCGACCAGTTCCAGCTGGACGTCTACGGCGAGGTGCTCGACGCGCTGCACGTCGCCCGGATGGCCACCGACGTCGACGGCCAGGACGACTCGTGGGCGCTGCAGAGCAAGCTGATGGAGTTCCTGGAGACCGGGTGGCGCAAGCCCGACGAGGGCATCTGGGAGGTCCGCGGGCCACGCCGGGACTTCGTCCATTCCAAGGTGATGGCCTGGGTGGCGGTGGACCGGGCCGTCAAGGGCATCACCGAGTGGGGGCTGCCCGGCCCGCTGGACCGCTGGACGGCGCTGCGGGCCGAGATCCACAACGAGGTCTGCGCCCGCGGCTTCGACCCCGCCCGCAACACCTTCACCCAGTTCTACGGCTCCACCGAACTGGACGCGGCCCTGCTGAACATCCCGCTCGTCGGCTTCCTGCCGGCGACGGATCCGCGCGCCGTCGGCACGGTGGCCGCCATCGAGCGCGAACTCGTCCAGGACGGCTTCGTGCTGCGCTACCCGACCGCGGCGGACGGCGCGGTCGACGGCCTGCCCGCCGGTGAGGGCGCCTTCCTCGCCTGCACCTTCTGGCTCGCCGACAACTACGCCCTGTCAGGACGGGTGCGCGAGGCCCAGGAACTGTTCGAGCGGCTGCTTGCGCTGCGTAACGACGTGGGGCTGCTGGCGGAGGAGTACGACCCCCGCCTCGGCCGGCTGGTCGGCAACTTCCCGCAGGCGTTCAGCCACGTCCCGCTGGTCAACACCGCCCGGACGCTGACCGACGCCCTGCGCGGCCGGCCGCGCTCGCGCACCGACCGGGCCTATCCGCCGGGCCACTTCTTCGGCTGACTCCCCGGCCCGGCCTCCCGATCATCCGCCGGCCGCCCCGCCGTCCGTCATCCGCCATCCGCCACCCGTGCCGAAGCGACCGGGAAGACCGGGAAGACGAAGGCGGCGGGCGAGCGGACGATACGGAGAGGGGCGAGAACGGAGAGGGG
>NZ_CEVIVC010000061.1:3483-5961 GCF_982290645.1 Protofrankia sp. CiP1_Cm_nod4 | reverse complement strand
AGGGGATCATTCGTCTGCGTCGCGTGCCCGCCGGTCCCGTAACATCGCCGACGGACAGGTGCGCGACCACAGCTCTTCCCGCGCTCCCTGCGCGCACGGAAACCATGGCATCCAGGAACCAGGAGCGGGACGCGTGGCGGGTCGGGTCGCGGTGATCGGCGGCGGTATTCTCGGGCTCGCGGTGGCCCGGCGGATCGGGCAGGTCGATCCCGCCGCCACGGTGACGGTCTTCGAGAAGGAGCATGACGTCGCCCGCCACCAGAGCGGACACAACAGCGGAGTCGTCCACGCCGGGCTGTACTACCAGCCGGGATCACTGAAGGCAACCCTGTGCCGACGGGGCGTGGTACTGCTCAGGGAGTACTGCGCCACGCACGGCATCCGCTACGACGAGTGCGGCAAGGTCGTGGTCGCGGTCGACGACAGCGAGCTGGGCAGGCTCGCCGACATCGCGCGCCGGGCACAGGCCAACGGCGTCCCGGACACCACCATGCTGGACGGGCACGACCTGCGCCGCTACGAACCGCACGCCCGCGGGGTGGCCGCGCTGCACTCCCCCACGACCGCGATCGTCGACTACCAGGCGGTGGCCCGCCGGCTGCGGGACAGCGTCCAGGACGCCGGCGGCACGGTGCGCACCGGCAGCGAGGTCGTCACCGTCGAGGAGCGCCCCGACGGCGTCCACCTGGGCCTGCGGGTCCGGGGGAACGTCCGGGTGCCGCCCAACGGCACGCACGCGACCGCGTCCCGCGCCGGTGGCACGGTCACGGCCGTGTCCACGGCGGCCGGGCCGTTCGACCTGCTAGTCGCCTGCGCCGGCCTGCAGTCCGACCAGGTCGCCGCGCTCACCGGCGAGGATCCCTCACCGCAGATCGTCCCGTTCCGCGGCGACTACTGGCTGCTGCGCCCGGAGCGTCGTGACCTCGTGCGTGGGCTGATCTACCCGGTGCCGGACCCGCGGTACCCGTTCCTCGGCATCCATCTGACCAGAAAGGTGGACGGGAACGTGCTGGTCGGTCCGAACGCGGTCCTCGCGACCGCCCGCGAGGGCTACACCGGGCTGACCGTGCGAGGCTCGGAGCTGCGTCAGACACTCGCCTGGCCGGGCTTCCGGACGATGGCCCGCCGGCACTGGCGGACCGGGGCCCGGGAGATCCTGCACACGACGAGCCGGCGTGCGTTCATCGCCGAGGCCCGCCGGTACGTCCCCCAGCTGCGGGCCGCGGACGTGGTCCGGGGGCCCTCCGGTGTCCGCGCGCAGGCGGTCGCGCGCGACGGCGCACTGGTGGACGACTTCGTGCTGTCGATACGCGGGAAGATCGTGCACGTGCGGAACGCGCCGTCACCGGCGGCCACCGCGTCCCTGGCCATCGCCGAGCACATCGTGGACAGGATCGTGGCCGAGCCGGCCGCGTGAGCGTACCGGCGGCTGTCGGCCGACCGCCCAGTCCGGCCACCAGCGCCGCTACGGCAGGGACATCCTGTACTGGCGGCTGTGAGCTGACCGCCTGGGGGATGAGCCCGGCCACGACCGCCGCCCGCATCGGGCGCCCCGTCCGCGCCCACCACTCGCGATCATCTGTCCTGCCCGCCGGGGCCGGGCCCGCCACGGGCCCGCTTCGGCCTTACGGGCAGAAACCGGGCCAGCAGCGCGCCGACGACAGTGAGCAGCCCGCTCAGCAGCGTGATCCACAGGCCTGGCCCCAGCTCGACCGAAAGGTCCAGGTCGATGTCGCCCAGCCGGTCGACGCGCAGCAGGCGGATCATGTCGATCACGGCGAGCAGGACGGTCGCCAGGCCGATCACGGCGGTGAGGATCCACCGCCAGCCCTTCCGGTCACGGCCGGTGAGCATCCCGCCGAGAACAACCGCCAGGACACCGAGCAACGCCGTCGTCCCACCGTAGTAGCGGCCGATCTCGGTGCCCCGCAGCGGGAGCTCCATGACGTCGAAGGCGGTGATGGTCGCCCAGGTCATGACCGAACCGACGACGGCCGCGGCACCGGCGACCAGCACGAGCAGGCCCCCGAGCAGCCCCACCAGCCGCTCCCCGGCACCCGCGGGTTCGCCTGCCGTGGTGCCCGTGCCGTCCGCGGGCCCACCGGCCGCCTCCCCCGGACGAGCGCCGATCGGGGCGCCCCACAGGAAGTCCGGCCCGGTGCCAGCACCCGACGGCCCGGCCTCACCCGGGGCGTCCGCGGCACGGCCCGCGGCGGGAGGCGGCCACGAGGCGCCGGACGCCGACGGTGTGCCGGGAGCGGCCGCATCGGAGGCCTCGCCACCGCCGGTATCCCGGCCGCCGCTGTCCGCGCCCCCGGCACCCGGTCCATGGCCACCGGGCGGCCGGGCCCACCGCGGGTCAGCCGTCAGCGCGTGCGCCGCACGCCGTTCGGCACGCCACCGGCGCAGCCGCTCCGACTCGCCGTCCGCGCCGTCCACGCCGTCCGCGCCGTCCGTGCTATCCGTGCTGTCCGTGCT
>NZ_CEVIVC010000061.1:2563-3105 GCF_982290645.1 Protofrankia sp. CiP1_Cm_nod4 | reverse complement strand
GTTGTTCCGGCCATCCCCACCGGTCGGCCGGGGCCGCGAGCCGGCACCGCCGGCTGGGCCGCTCATCCGGCCCTTGGACAGATCCGTGCTGGACACCGCACGGGCCTGATCCTCCCGGGCCTGCCCGGGAGGCGGCCCCCAGAGCTGCTCCTCGGAGCGCCAGATCTGCTCCTCCGGCTCCTGGGCCGCCTCGATCGGCTCCCGCAGCCGGGATCCGGCCGGCGGCCCAGCCCCGGCAGTGGCACCAGGCCCGAAAAGAGGATCATCGTGCTGCCCTCGGCCACGCACCGGCCCGGAGTCCCGAGCCTCCGGCAACGCGAAAGAAGCATGATCGCGTCGCCTCCGGCCGGACAGCGACCCGCGGATCCGGGCCTCCGGCAACGCGAAAAAAGCATCATCGCGCCGCCTCCGGCCAGGGGGACCCGCGTCCGCCACAGGCTCGACCGCCGAGCGTCCCCGCGGGCTCGGTTCCTGCTCGGACACGTCTTCCTCCCGTTTCTGCCCGATGACGGTCACCCGGCTCCGGCCGACCGGGGATCCGG